>JBILSG010000095.1:0-7654 GCA_044372235.1 Chitinophagaceae bacterium | reverse complement strand
ATGTTTGTTAAAATTCTGGTAGGACTGGAAAAAGGATTTCCAATACTTTGGAAACTGAATTCGTATGTACGCCAAAAATCATAGGTTGCTTTATCAATCTGACATAACTTGATTGTAACTGTATCCCCTCTCCTGTAAAACGATGAACTGTCTGTAAACTCAGCATTTCTATTGAATCCCCTGTCTACAGGAATGGTATATGATTTACCATCTATAACCTGATCATCAAAAACGGAATTGAAGCCAGGTAAAAATGGTTCTCTTGCGCCAACCTTAGTGAAATACCTGATATAATCACCCAGACCTGGCTTGTCTGTTGCTCTGATTAACACACGCGCAAATGCAGAGTCTTTCAATTCAATAGATGGTAATTTTTCCCACCAGATTGAATCAATTGTTCTTGTGATTAAAGGAATATTTGTCTGTGCATTGTATGATTTCCCCTCATGTGTAATTGAAAGCTGGTAACGTGTATTAAATTTACCCAGCATCGGTGTATTATTTTTATCAGTGAAGAAGAATATAGTGGCACCTTCATCACTTTTCAGAGAATCGGGAGATAGTTGCACTGAATTTGTTCCATCACTGATACTGACAATTGCATTACGAACAAACGAGGATTGTAATGTAACTGGATTAATTTTATTGAAATAATCAAGGCTTTGGGTAAGTATTACCAAGGGTGGGTTGCCATTTTCAATAGAGGCTTCAACTACCAGTTTATTTTCACTGGGGTCGAGTTTGATGTTGATATCCTTCTCACAACCCAGGTTTATCAAGATTAACCCAACTAGCCAATACCTTTTTCTCATATCAAATAAACAAAATTACACCCAAAGGGTTCATTTAAAACAGAAAACCCCGCAGTTGCGGGGTTTTCTGTTTTAAAAGTTTTATTTCGCTTATCAAAGAGATTAACCAAGATATGCCTTCAGTGCATTGCTATAGCGTGCCTTTTGAAGACGCTTTATAGCCCTCTCCTTAATTTGACGGATGCGCTCTTTGGTAAGGTCGTATTTTTGACCAATCTGCTCAATGGTAACACCATTTTCGCCATCCAGTCCAAAATAAGCGTTTACAATTTCTGCTTCCCTCGGACTCAGTGATTTGAGAACACGACGGATTTCAGCACGAAGGGAATCCTTCATTACATCATCATCAGTATCATCACCACCCTCCAGTAAATCACCCATTGCTACGTCTTCTGCCTCGTGAACCGGTGCATCAAGGGAAGTATGGCGGGTATTACTTTGGAAAATATTGTTGATTTCAGTTTCGCTCATCTCCAGAATCTCAGCAAGTTCTTCTGTTGATGGCTCACGTTCATGCTCTTGCTCAAAAGCCATGTAGGCTTTGTTTGCTTTGTTGTAGGTTCCAATTTTGTTTTGTGGAAGGCGAACAAGTCGGCCCTGCTCAGCCAAAGCCTGTAAAATTGATTGGCGAATCCACCAAACAGCATAAGAAATAAATTTGAAACCTTTAGTTTCATCAAAACGCTGAGCAGCCTTGATTAATCCGAGATTTCCTTCGTTAATGAGATCACTTAGGGAAAGACCTTGATGTTGATACTGCTTTGCTACTGATACCACAAACCTTAAGTTAGCCTGAACGAGTGTGTCGAGTGAAAGCTGATCGTTTAATTTAATTTGCTGTGCCAGAATTGTTTCCTTTTCAGGCGTAATCATTGGAATCTTCGAAATTTCCTGGAGATACTTTTCCACCGCCTGGGAATCCCTGTTGGTGATCTGTGTTGCTATTTTTAATTGCCTCATAGTAGTTGGGTATGTCTGTGAAGACGTTAAAATTAGGGGGAATTAAGGGGTACTGCAGTCAGTTTTCAGGGATAAGGAGGCGTTGACAAAGGTAAAAATCATTTTCCATAAATCAAACATTCCTGAACACATTAAAGATAGATATTATCTATAACTATATTGATTCTCAAAAGTTCAAATTTATACGCATTTAGCCAGTTTGTTGATATAATTTTGCAATATGTTAATAGATTTAAGATCTGATACCGTAACCAGACCTACAGATGAGATGCGTGAAGCTATGCATTCCACAAAAGTAGGTGATGATGTTTTTGGAGAAGACCCTGCCATCAATAACCTGGAAGCACTGGGTTCGTCCATGTTTGGTATGGAAAGTGCCGTTTTTTGTCCGAGTGGAACCATGACAAACCAGATTGCCATCAAATGTCATACCCAACCCGGCGATGAGGTGATTTGTGACGAGATGTCTCATGTGTATCAATATGAGGGCGGAGGCATTGCCTTTAACTCTGGTGCTTCTGTTAAATTATTACATGGTGACCGGGGCAGGGTTACTGCACAACTGGTTGCTGAAGGTATTCAGCCAGATGATGTACACAGACCTGTATCAAGACTAGTGGTGCTGGAAAACACAGCTAACAGGGGTGGAGGAAGTTGTTACGATTTGGCAACTATACTGGAAATTGGACAATTGTGTAAACAACGCGGACTTTCATTTCACCTGGACGGAGCAAGATTGTTCAACGCGCTCATTGCAACCGGGCAGTCGGCTCGCGATTACGGCTCAACATTTGACAGTATATCAATTTGTCTGAGCAAAGGATTAGGAGCACCCGTAGGAAGTTTGTTATTGGGCAAAAAGGATTTCATCAAAAAAGCAAGGCGCTTCCGGAAGGTATTCGGAGGAGGCATGCGTCAGGCTGGTAGTCTGGCTGCAGCCGGAACCTTTGCACTGCAACATAATGTTACCAGACTTCAGGAAGACCATGAAAACGCAAAAGCGATAGAAAAGATGCTCTCAGAGCTGTCTTATATAAAAGGAATAATGCCTGTTGAGACCAATATTGTTATTGCGGAATGTGTTGATGGTTTTGATGTACAGCAATTCATTCAAAAAATGAAGGACCAAAACATCCTTTTTTTCGCCATCTCCCCAACCAGATTCAGGATGGTTACTCATCTTGACTTCAAACCTGAAATGTTAGATTCGCTTGAAAAATCCCTTAAAACCATAAACTGATGTCCTTTCCTGCAGTAAATCCTACAACAACTGAATCCTGGAAAAAGCTTAATCTGCATGCTGCTTCTATGAAAGCTGCACACCTGCGTAACCTGTTCATTGAAAATCCCAATCGCTTCAATGAATTTTCACAAAAAGAGGGTGACCTCCTTTTTGACTACTCAAAAAATCTGATTACAGCTGAAACGCTTGATTTGCTGACCAGTCTCGCCAATGAATGCGGGGTAAGTGATGCAATTGAGGCAATGTTCAATGGTGAAAAAATCAATCAGACCGAAAACAGGGCTGTTTTACATACTGCCCTCAGGAATTTTTCACAAGAGTCAGTAATGACCGATGGCGGAGATGTGATGCCCGGAATCAAAAAGGTACTTGCACAAATGGAAGCATTGTGCGATCAGATTCATTCCGGAACCTGGAAGGGTTATACAGGAAAACCCATTAGACAGATTGTTAATATCGGTATTGGTGGCAGCGATCTTGGACCCGTGATGGTAACAGAAGCACTGAAGCCTTACTGGGTAAAAGGTATGGAGGTACATTTTGTATCCAATGTTGATGGAACCCATATTGCCGAATGTCTTAAGAAGCTGGATCCAGAGCAAACGCTTTTTCTGATAGCTTCAAAAACTTTCACCACCCAGGAAACAATGACCAATGCCCTATCGGCACGCAACTGGTTTATAGAAAAGTCTGGAGATGCCTCACAGGTTGCCAAGCATTTTGTGGCCCTTTCCACCAATGAAAATGCAGTTGTTGCATTTGGCATAGCCAAAGAAAATATGTTTGAGTTCTGGGATTGGGTAGGTGGAAGGTACAGTTTATGGTCTGCAATCGGATTGTCTATTGCGCTAACAATCGGTTTTGATAATTACTTGCTACTTCTGCATGGAGCACATGAGATGGATAAACATTTCAGGAGTAATTCGTTTGAAAGCAATATTCCTGTGAAGATGGCACTTATAGGTATATGGTATGTCAATTTCTTCGGTGCACAATCTGAAGCCATTCTACCTTATGATCAGTATTTGCATAGGTTTGCAGCGTATTTTCAGCAGGGAAATATGGAGAGTAATGGCAAAAGCGTGGACAGATCAGGGAATACCCTTGATTATTCATCAGGTCCGGTTATCTGGGGAGAACCGGGTACCAATGGCCAGCATGCATTTTACCAACTGATTCACCAAGGCACCCTCTTGATTCCGTGCGACTTTATAGCACCTGCCATCAGTCATAATCCAATAGGTGACCACCATGAAAAGCTGTTGTCAAATTTCTTTGCCCAAACAGAAGCTCTGATGAATGGAAAAACACGTCAAGATGCAGATTCGGAGCTTAAGAACATGGATGAAGAACAGCGCAATAAACTGGTTCCATTCAAAGAATTTGAAGGAAACAGACCTACTAATTCATTTTTGGTCAGGCAAATCAATCCATTTGAGTTGGGAAGACTCATTGCTGCATATGAACACAAAATTTTTGTTCAGGGTGTAATTTGGAATATTTACAGTTTCGATCAATGGGGAGTGGAACTTGGTAAACAGCTGGCGAACAAAATTCTTCCGGAATTGCAACACTCTTTGGAAGTTACTGGACATGATAGTTCAACAAACGGACTTATCAATACTTACAAAGGATTCAGGGCTTGAAACTTCATAGCTCAAAATAAAAAGGGATTGGTAGATACCAATCCCTTTTACTATGTTGGGTTGTAATGATCACCATTTATCTACAGGCTCATCAGCACCGTTATCCCCTGATGAAAGCTCAGCTGCAGAAGGCTTCGGCGTTTCATCAACAACAGGAGGAGGAGCTGGGTCGACAACAGCAGCAGGTTGTGGAGGAGCAGAAGATGCATGCGCATCATATCCACCTTCACCGTCTTCATCATATTCATGGTTGAATGCGTCAAAATCAAAATCAGGCATGAGTTCTGTTTTGACGTGATCAACTGCTTCGTTCAATGCTTTGAGGAATTTATTGAAATCTTCTTTGTATAAGAAAATTTTGTGTCGGTCGTATCCATCATCATTAAAACGCTTTCTGCTTTCTGTGATGGTCAGGTAATAATCATTACCCCGAGTGGTTCTTACATCGAAGAAATAAGTTCTTCTTTTTCCAGCTCTGATGCGTTTGCTGTAAACGCTGTCCATTCTTTTTTCGTTGTTATCGTACGACACAGTTGATGGTTTTTAGTGAATGCGTAGATTGATTCCTATAAAGATAGGATTGTTTTTGAATTGTCAAAATTTAGTTATTTATTTTTTGAGCGGTCAGAAAAAGATGCCGGAAGGAAAAATAGTAGTCTGACCGAGATTAATCTTGCTGAGCAGACAGCAAATCGGCATAATAACCACCTTTACGGACCAATTCTTCATGAATTCCCTCTTCTAAAATCATCCCATCCTCCAGAACAATAATTTTATCAAACTTAAAAGTTGGTAAAATCCGGTGGGTGATGATTATTGCTGTTCGTTCTTTCAGGTATTCATTCAGGTTTTCAGCAATCTGAAATTCTGTGTTCGCATCTACAGCACTTAAACAATCATCAAACAAAAGCAATTCATTCGGTTTAGCCAATGCCCTTGCTATTGAAATCCTTTGTTTTTGTCCACCAGAAAGTGTAACTCCTCGCTCCCCCACCATCGTATCCATTTTTTTAGGAAACCCTTGTATCTCATTCAGAATGAGTGCATTGTTAGCAGATATTTCTGCAGATTCCCTTGTGCCATTCTCAGCACCAAAGTTGATATTCTGGAGGATGGTATCACTAAATAGAAAAACATCTTGTGGAACATAGCTGATTAATTTCCTTAAATCAGGAAGTGCTACATGCCGAATATCTGTACCATTGATCATGATACCACCGTTTCCTGGGTCAAACATCCTGATTAGGAGTTGAGCTACGGTGGATTTTCCACAGCCTGTTTTTCCTATAATGGCAACTTTTTCTCCCCTTTTAATTTCAAAACTCAGTGCTTTGACAGCCTGTATGCCTGTATGTGGAAAAGTGAAGCTGACATCCTTAAATTGAATTGTATCAATTTGATTAATACGAATTGGATTGTCAGGTGAAAAGATCTCTGGCTTTGTATGCAAAAATTCATTCAGACGTTTCTGAGATGCTGATGCACGTTGAATATTAGAGGCAACCCAACCTATTGCTGAAACCGGAAATGTAAGCATGTTGATATAAACCACAAACTCAGCTATTGTGCCGGAAGTTATTTGATTATCAAGCTGATAGATACTACCCATAAAGATCGTGAGTAAGGTACTCAGTCCTATCAAAAGTCCAATTGCAGGAAAATAAATAGCCTCCATGGTGGAAAGTGCCTGGCCACTTTTCCTGTATAATTCACTTTGTTTTTCAAAGAATGCTACGGAAGATTGTTCCTGGTTATATGACTTAATTACTCTTATACCTGAATAAGACTCCTGAGCTAAGGAAGTTAATCCGCTCAGCTGTGCCTGTATTTTTTCACTTTTTCGGTTGATAAAAGTATTTACATAATACATGGCAATAGCAAGAATAGGTAATGGAGAAAGTACATAAAGTGAAAGCAGTGCATTCTTTTTGAACATGTAAAACAGGCTGATGCAAATGAGGATTACGAGGTTAATTAGATACATCAAGGCCGGACCAGAATACATTCTTACCCTGGAGACATCTTCCGCCATGCGGCTCATCATATCTCCGGTACTGTTCATTTTATAAAATTGAGCATGCAGAAGTTGGTAGTGGTTATATACTTCATTTTTCTGGTCAAATTCAATATGCCTGCTCATGACGATAATAGTTTGCCTCATCAGGAACATGAAAAAACCACGCAGGAGTGCAAATGCCAAGAGAAGGAGTCCGCAGAAAAGGACCAATGAAGAAAAATCGAGTGAAAGTGACTTGAAATAAGCGATACAATATTGAACCAGTGGATCGAAAAAAACACGCCCCGGAGATTCAGCCGCTGGATTTATTTTTTTTTGTACTTCATCCACAACGAAGCCCGTGAGTTGAGGTGCAAGCAGTCCGAAATAATTAGAGATAAGTATAAATAAAATCCCTCCAAGCAGGCGCCACCGGTATTTCCAGAAATATTTATTCAGAGACCTCAGTTCACGCATGTTGCAAAGGTACCAAAGCAAATTCAAGGTTTTTGGATGTTTTTTTCAATATTATTTCATAAATCAGTTTTGAAGTTTTACTTTCGCGTCGGAGAGATGGCAGAGCGGTCGAATGCGGCGGTCTTGAAAACCGTTGACTGTCACAGGTCCGGGGGTTCGAATCCCTCTCTCTCCGCCAAGCAAGATCAAAACCCACGAATTTTCGTGGGTTTTTTGTTTTCCGAACAAGCGAAGCTTGCTTCTGCGAGTTTGGAGAACAAAAAAACCTGCGGCGAAGCCGCATGGGTTTTGATCGAAGTATGTAGCTACCCCTTAAAGGGATCATGAAATAATCCCTCTCTCTCCGCCAAAAAAACAAATGCCCCTATATGGGGCATTTGTTATGGATAGACAAATTAGTCCCCCTTCATCCTAAATTGTATTACCAGTGAGGACGCAATGGTCAGGATACCGATCAGGATGATTGCAGTAACTATCCCAAAAACATCGGCAATTATTCCTGAAAATATGGCTCCAATGG
>JBILSG010000094.1:0-7671 GCA_044372235.1 Chitinophagaceae bacterium | reverse complement strand
TCTCAGATGGAGCTGTTCGATTACAAGCCAAAATTGTACAGCATGCACGGAGAGGAAATACCTCCTTCCGTGATTGGAAAGAACCGTATTTCCGGTATGGTTAGTAACCAGTATTCTTTTCCCCTTGCCATGCCTTCCGCCACATTCACCCAACATGGCAGTAACGGCGCCTATTTTTCTGAACATGTTCCCCATATTGCTTCCATTGCAGACGACCTGTGTATCGTCAAATCGATGTTTACGGAACAAATCAACCATGAGCCTGCAGTAATCTTCACCCAAACAGGTCACCAACTCAGTGGAAGGCCCTGTATTGGTTCCTGGCTCAGTTACGGACTCGGCAGTATGAATGAGAATCTGCCATCTTTTATTGTCATGTTGTCTAAGGGTGGCGGCGACCAACCCATCAGCAACGCTTCCTGGAGCAGTGGTTTTCTGCCTTCCCACCATCAAGGTGTTCAATTCATGTCTGCCAGTGATCCTGTTCCCTATTTGTCTAACCCCCAAGGTATCGACAGAATGGACAGGAGAAGGGCACTTGACTTCATTAAGAAGATGAACCGCATGCAGAATGAAGTTTGGCATGATACTGAAATAGAAAGTCAAATCAATCAGCATGAAATGGCTTACCGCATGCAGATGGCTATTCCATCGGTCTCTGATTTGTCTGACGAGCCTCAACATATACTCGATATGTACGGTGAGGATGTGAAAAAGCCTGGCACCTTCGCCTATAATTGTATCATGGCCAGAAGACTGGCGGAGAAGGATGTGCGGTTTATCCAGCTATATCACCTTGGTTGGGACCATCACGGAGGCCTCTATTCAGGCATTCGAAGGGCTACGAAGCAGACAGATCAGGCTTCTGCAGCGTTGGTGAAGGACCTCAAACAACGCGGATTGCTGGATGACACACTGGTCATATGGGGTGGAGAGTTCGGCAGGACCAGCTTCTCACAGGGATCTCTGACACCGGAAGGTTTTGGAAGAGATCACCATCCCGGATGTTATTCCATCTGGATGGCAGGTGGTGGGGTGAAGCCCGGATTGGTTTACGGTGAAACAGATGATTTTGCACACAATGTGGTGAAAGACAAGGTACATGTTCATGATTTCCAGGCTACACTCATGCACCTGATGGGTGTTGACCATGAACAATTTATTTACAAGACGCAGGGGCGGAGATACAGGCTTACAGATGTATCCGGCCATGTTGTTCATGGTTTACTGGCATGATTACTTCCTTTCTTGGCCACCTGCATCCCATTCTGCTGCACCTGCCTATAGGCATATTCAGCTTAGCCTTTGTGCTTTTTTATTTTAACCCTGATAAGTCTGTACGCCTATCCAAACAGCTTGGTTTTATTTTACTTTTATCGTGGATCAGTGCTATGTTAAGTGCGGCCTCCGGGTTTTTACTCAACACATCAGGAGAATACAATGAACAGGCTGCGGAAACACATCAGTGGTCGGCCATTGCATTTACTATCCTGTGCGGATGTGTATATTTTTTACACCGGTATAATCTGAAGATTAACCAGATACATAAAGCCTTTCAGCCTGTTTTTATCGCTGCCCTGATTGCGATGGTTTTTACCGGCCATGCAGGAGGAAGTCTGACCCACGGAGCTGATTTCCTGTGGCCTCAACAGGAAGAAACGGAAAAGCAGGTTAAGGCAATTCCTGTATTGTCTGATACTTCATCTTTTACTGTTTATGATGGACTTGTTCAACCTTTACTTGCAGCTAAATGTGAATCCTGTCATAAGGCCGGAAAACAGAAAGGCGGATTGAGGATGGATGATTTTAGTTTGTTGCTGAAGGGAGGGAAGAATGGTAAAATCATCCAACCAGGTGATGCCGCTTCCAGTGAAATGATCGCGCGGATTATGCTTCCCCAAGATGATGATAAACATATGCCTCCTAAAGGGAAAAAACAGCTGACTGAAAAAGAAACAGCCCTGTTGCACTGGTGGATTATGCAGGGAGCAAATAACAGGCAATCTATCCGGGAAGTTGCAACCAACGATACAGTAGGGCAGATGCTCCAGGTTGCGACACCTGAGCTTAACACTGAACCAAAGCTCCCTGTTGTTGCTCCTGTTGATACTGCATTAATCAAAGAACTGAAGGCATCCGGCTTTACCATCAGACTCCTGGCTGAAGGAAGTGGCTGGTTAGATGTTTCTACAATCAACATGAAAGCATTAACACAGCAGCAGTTTGAACAGCTGGTTCGCATATCAGCTAATTTGTATGGACTGAGTCTTGCTGAACAGCAACTTACTGGTATTGATTTAAAATTATTTGGGAAGCTGACACAACTCAGAAGACTTGATATCAGGAACACCCCCCTGGGGGATTCATTTTTATCGGTTCTTTCTAACCTGGAAAACCTTGAATACCTTAACCTGGTAGGAACAACAGTAAGTGATGAGGGATTGAAATATATTGTCGAGCTGAAGGGATTAAGAAAAGTATATTGTTGGAATACGCAAATTTCAGTTCAAGCAATTAATAACTTAAAGCTTAAATACCCACAACTTAGCATTATAACAGGGTTATAAAAAGTCTTATTCATGCTGTTATTCTTTTAAAAAGTCAACTTCAGCCGGCAGTAAAATCTTGTGCCGTTGAAGCCCATCTGGACTGACTCCAAGGGGCCAGCGGTTTCGTTTACAAATGACTGATACCTGGCCTGTGGAACACCTGCATTCCCTTGAAAAATGAACATTTATCAGTCCACTATTTCAATAAAAAAACCCCTTCATTTTTGAAGGGGTTTGCGCGATGCGTGTAGGAGTTATCAGAATCAAAATTTCATGCCCATATTAAGTCGAAGTACAGGATAAACCTGCGCTGCTGCAATCATGCCGGAAACCCTTGTGGAGCTTGTGACACCGGTAGTGATGCCCTTGCCGCCAACAGAGGAGTTGACAGTAGTTGCTTCAGGTCTGCCATGGTAAGTGAGTCCGCCTTCTATTTCAAGGGTCCAAGGACTATCTTCCCTCAGAAGCTGGTAGCCAACGATTGCGAAGGGTTGTACAAGTGCTGTATTAATTGCGTAAACCTGACTTTTAGTTTTAGGATCAATCGGGTCAAATGCATTTCCTTTCTTTAAAGACTGGAAATCACTGTTAAGCTGATATTCGCCTGTATTGCGGAGTGCCAAACCACCTTTCACAAAAAAGCGGCCTGTATTTGTTTCACCATAGCTTGTTTCATATGCATTGGGATACCACTTCACAGCCATTTCAAACTGCATAAAATCTGCAGTACCTTTTACGCGGTATTGGTTGTCGCTTCCTTTGAGGAGGAGCGATGGCGCTGCTTTCATGTAGTTAAGAGAGGTGTAGGCTGAAACTTTTGAACTGATTGGGATCTGGTAGCCGAAGCCGATTCCTGTTGTGCCTACTTGTGCATGGATGATTTGAGTCTGTGCGTGTGAAGCAATAAAGGCAAATAAGCCTGCTGAGAGGAGTAAAATTTTTTTCATGGGAAGGATTTAGAATACATAATTAGTTAACGAAATCTAAAAATGCAAGTCCTTCCGAAAAATATTTTAATATTTTTTTGTGATGATTTTTAAATTATCGCACAATATTGTTGCTGTGAAACGGACAACCCTTTGCTGTCAAGGGTTTTGAAGCATTTAGTAAGTCATCTTGGTAGAAGAAATTAGGGGTGATTACTTCATTGTTATAATTGCGGTGAAAGACAGGTGTGGCAGAACCGCTCATGGGTGGTATGATCCAGGTCCAATCGGCACGAATCTCTCTCCCTTTTTTATTTTCCGTTTCTTCAAAATGTACAAACTGTTCTGCAGCATCGTGGTGATTAGAGATGGTAACGCCAGCTTTGTCAAAGGAAAACAAAACAGCGCGGTTCAATTCAAGCATTGCCCGGTCTTTCCAAAAACTTCTGTGATCAGTAGTATCAAGTCCGAGCTTTTCTGCTATTACCGGTAACAAGTTATACCTACTCGTGTCTCCCAGGTTTCTGCTGCCAATTTCGGTACCCATGTACCAGCCGTTAAAAGGTGCTGCTGTGAATTCGATTCCACCTATTTCCAGCATCATATCCGAAATCAATGGCAATCCATACCATTTAACCTGCATCGATGAAAACCAGGGGTAATCTGGATGTTCGATGTTTACTAGCATTTTTTCCGGGAGCACCAGTTGTCTGATTTCGGGTGATGCTCCGGGCCATTGAATGGCTTGTGGAAGCAGTTCAAACGCACTGCCTTCAAAAGTTATGCCCTTCGATTTGCACCACTGCGTAAATTCGATGGAAGCAGGGTCTCCGATAATGGATCCATCTGGTTGCTGATGACCGGCGAAACGAATGAGTTGGTGGTTGAGTATACGCGGACCGTTAGGTTCAGTGCGATTTTTAGCCCGGAATATGGTTATCACGGATCGGATTTGTCCGTCGTTAAATGCAAAGTCTATGTGTTCTTGCAGGGCATTGAATATCTCTCCGGGGGTTTCCAGCTGTCTTGCATCAATTACCTTCAGGGTTTTCCAATACAACCTGCCAATGCACCTGTTGCTGTTGCGCCAGGCCATGCGTGCACCATGTGTGAGTTCTTCTGTTGTGGGACTCCAGGTGCCGCTCAGGCTGATTTCCTGTTCAACTGCTTCAAGCCGTTCCAGCAGCAGTTCGGTTTTTTCCAGCTCCCTGTAGGTAGTCTTCAGGAAACCATGCGCTTTTTTCAGGAGCCAATTTTGTTTCACTTCAGACTCATCAACGTTAAACATTCAGCAAAGGTAAGTATTGGCATTGAATCTGAATTAATTGTTGAACGGAGTACTGTTTTAACGTTTAAAAAAACTGCTATACTTGAAAGTCTGGCTTCTATGTCTGATGCAGTTACCGACTATAAAAACCTTCAGTTTATCCGAAGTCTTTTAAGTCATCAAAGCCGGTAGGCTAAGTTGATATTTAAATAAAAGCTGTTTTCAAGATCCTCTTTAGAGGTTACCTGATCAATGGTTATAATGGAAGGGTTGACGGGGATAACAAATGCAGGGGTAATTCCGATACGAAAGCGACCGGTTGTGTACTGAACGGGTAAGCTGAACTCGTAAGAAAGCAGTCTGAACTTTGAGCTGTTTTCAACAACAACTGTAGTGTCAGCAGTTGTTATGGTTCCTGGATTGCCTCCGCTTCCGCGACCAATACGCTTTTTGGTTTCCGTGTTTCTTATCTGGTAATACGAGTTGAAGTATTGTTGACTTCCGCCAAGCAGGTAAACGGAAGGCATCAACCTCAACCTGCCTCCCGATGCATAGATGGTTTTGGAAAGATCTAGTCCGGCTGTGAAATCTGTGGCAGCTCCAAACATTGTTCCGGCATCTGCCGTGAGTTCAAATAACCGGAAATCATACCCAAAATAACCATAGGCACTGGCATTAATTTCAGACAAAACGGCATAGCTGCTGTCGTTGAAAGAAAACAAACTTCCATAAATGCCCCAAAAAAGGTTGTTTTTATAATAGGCATATCCACCTGTAAGTTTAAGTTGATCTACCCGTTTGTCTGTTCCTTTCAATAAAAGAGATCCAGAACCCCTTACGAATAAGCCAGATTGGTGAAAGTAAGCGGCAGCGGCAGTTAGGTAAGGCAGAGCGATCGGATCTTTTCTGCCTGCATAAATCCAATCGCTCGTATAATTCAGGGAAATCCTTCCAAAAGACTGCTTAAAAACATTCCTATTGATAGTGGAGTCGTTTATGTTTTCATCCTGAGCCTGTACAACAGAAAATAAATGGCAGCAGATGATGGTGAGGAAGGAAATGGTATTTTTCATTCTCCATTTTTTTGTTTCCCTTTTTCAATTCCTTTCCCTTTTTCTTGCATTTTTGGCTGAACTCTCTCCATCTCCTTATCCCTGTTCCGCATCCTTTCCATCATTTTTTCATGGTTGGCATACCAGCTTCCATCCATATCAATGCATTCCCCTTCTCGCAAACGGAGGCGATCTCCTTTTTGATTCCGGAACGCGCCATCGGGTTGAACTACAGTACCGTCCTTCAGTTTAAGCTGTTTCTGCAGCCTGGTTTTTTGCTTATCCCTGATCAGGTAAACTTTTTGATTCTCCAGATGCAGATAGGCATGCAAATGTTTTCCATCCTGAATCGTTGTCCTGTCTTTGTCCTGAGTCTGATCCTGCCCTTGTAAAAAAGAAACTGCCAGTAGCATGATGGTCGCGGTCAAAAGTTTTTTCATATTCATGAATTTATTTGACCCGAAACTATCAGCCCTGGCAGCGACTGGAAATGATTTGTATGAAAATATTCAGGGATTGTTATCAAATCCCAAAAAATTCAATTGAGTTATAATCTTACGCTTACATTAAATATGAATTTGATGCGGAAGGCTGCAGGCTTGTTGGTAACAGTGCCGCCAACCATAGCAGAAATAGCATGGTCTGCTGAAAAATCTGCACTTATTGCCGCCAGCTGTTCTCCGGTAAGTTCCAGCGTATGCATACCAGGTTTATCAAGAATCAGTTTATTGATGCCGATGTTGATATCACCTATCGATACATTACCTGTAAGTTCTGTACCCGGGTTGCCATAGAAATTCTGGATTTCATAGCTGATGCTCTTTACCGTGAAGCTTTTAACCCTTGAAATGTACTGTTGCATTTCCGGATCATTGCCTGCATCCACATTGAGCGGGACCTGCAAATTGTCTGGAGTGTTCGCAGTTACTGCGATGTCTAAGCTGTTAGACATTTTAATTGGAATAGAGAGAATGCCTGATTTGGAACAAGAGAAAAAAACTAAACTGATGATAATGAACGCAATACGTTTCATGGGTTTGGATTTAGGTGAGGATTACATATTTAACGAAAAATTTAACCTTTAAATTATACTTTGCCCTGGTTAAATTTTTGTGATGTATTTTTTCAGACTCCTTTTGGTTCCATTTCTATTCTTTCTGATGAGCTGTTCAAAGGAAAAGGATAACCCAGTTTCCTTTCAATTGGTTCCAGATCCGGGGAATGGTGTTTTGCTGGTAAATGGCACAGAACTGTCAGTAAAAGTGAACATCACCTACAATTTCAATGTGATCTCCAGCAGTAACGCACTGCCTACAAAGCAGGTTCAGGTGGTGATGAGAACCCGCAGGAAATCAGATGGGGCAACAGTAGACAACCAGTCGGTGTTGAGTACTGCTCCGCAGGTGACCATGCGGAATGAACTGCCGGAACCCGGACAGTACGAAACGCTGGTTTATGTTGCCAGCTTCATCAATCCCAACAATAAAATGGAAAGGTTCATTCAGGTGGCCAGGAACTGATCAGGCAATATTTAACTGTTCCAGTTTTTGTCCGTCTTTCAGGTGGAGGGTGCTTTCGCCATTCTGCAGTTTGCTGACCACAATCTGTGTGGCTATACGCTCCTTCAGGCTTTCCACATGACTGATGATGCCTACGAGTTTGTTGCTTTCCACCTGCATCTTTTCCAGCATGTTGATGGCATTGTACAGGTCGTCTGGAGAGAGGCTGCCAAATCCCTCGTCAATAAACAATGAATCAATGCGAACATTCCTGGAGGCCATATCACTCAATGCAAGTGCCAACGCCAGCGAAATGACAAAACGCTCGCCTCCCGAAACACTGTCTATCGTGCGCCATTCATTGCCCATGTGGTTATC
>JBILSG010000093.1:0-7786 GCA_044372235.1 Chitinophagaceae bacterium | reverse complement strand
TTGGTGGCTTTTTGAAAAAAGGCAGCTCACAAACATGGTAGATCATCAGCCTGGTTTTGGGAATATGCAATAACTCAGTAGCAACGCGCAATGCTTTGGCAGCATTCTCTGAAAAGTCTGTGGGATGGAGGATGATCTTAGTGTGGAATCTCATGGATCAAATCTAGAGGTAGGAGCAACTCCAGCAAATGATTAAAAAATGTGAGATTCATGAACCTTGTCAGTTTTACAAAACTTAAAAGCAGACATATCTGGTCAAAAGATTAAAAAAAATACGGGCTGCCTGGTATCAGGCAGCCCGTAAAAACAAATCATACAACTATTAATAGCCAGGATTCTGTACTATGATTGGATTAGAAGTTACTTCGGTAGCAGGTACAGGCCAAATGAACCTGAAGTCACTGTACGGAATAGCAGCTTGTGAGGCTACAACTGCTTTACCAAAACCATACTGCGCCAGTGTAGTACCTGTAACACCACCGTTGGTAACTTTTGCAGGAATACCAACTGGTCTAACAGCAGCAACAGGATCAACAACAGTTCTGTGGATATCTGGCCAGCGCCTTCCTTCCGCTAGGAATTCAATCCTCCTTTCCAACAAAATAGCCTGTAAAAGGGCAGTTGGTGTGGCGAAACTGGCTGCAGTGTATTGCTGAGTAGCCACATTGGCAAGAGACCTGTTTCTGACCATGTTAAGCAGGTCTACAGCTCTAGCAGATACTGAAGCAGATGCCCTTGCCTCAGATTCAGCCTGATTAAGCAATACTTCAGCCCAGCGGATGATGGGGGTATTGTCTCCACGGCCAGAATAATCAGTATACTTGGTTGTCATGATTGCCCTTCCGATTGCTGTACCTCCATTTCTGTAAAGTCCTGACCTTCTGAGGTCATCTTCCAGCCACCCGGTGTTGTTCCAGATAATCGGAGAAACACAAACCAATCCGCGACCAAGCAGATCAGTTGATCCATACATGGCAGCAGGTGCTCCGTTTACTGAACCATTGTCGAGCGGATCATTCTTTATCGTAAAGATATTTTCAGCAGTAACGCTGTTACCACCCGGAGAACCAAAAGATCCAGCAGGGGTAGCCATAAGCGCATGGTTACCTACGAGGCTTCTAACCGATGCAGGAGATGTAGTATTGAGTGCTGTTGGTATGAGCGTATTACCTGCAGTAATGGCATCAGCCCACCTTCCCATATGCATGAGCACCCTTTGCCTGAGCGCAATGGCAGCAGACTTTTGTGCACGGTAAATAGGACCAGCACTGTTTGTTACGGGAAGATTTGTTTCTGCAAAAGCAAGGTCTTCAAGCAGCTTGGCATAGCCTGCAGCTACTGTAGGTCTGGGCTCTTTTTGCAATTTCTCCAAAGTGGCACTGCCTGTTACAGCATAATCCCTATAAGGTACACCCAATGCTGAACCTGCACCGTCAAGGAAAGGCCTGGCAAAGTGTATGAGCAATTCATGGTGACCAAGTGCACGCAGGAAACGGCACTCAGCTTCGTATTGAGTGGCTATTGCACTTGTCAATACCCCAGATCCAGCAGCCTTTCTGAAACCCTCAATGGCAATGTTTGCCTTATTGATCATGCTGTAGGTATTATCCCACATAGACACGTTATTGGCTGTAGCAGGAGTATAAGTACCCTGATAGGTAATCTGGTAAAAGGCCTGGAGGTTAACCATATCCTCGCCTCTGTTATCGCCTTGTTCAATGGTAGCCGCGCCAAAGGGATAACCACGACCGGCAAGGGTTGGTCCACCAGTCTGGGCTGCATCATAAACACCATTTAACGCAAGGTCTGCCCTTGCTTGTGTGGTGAATACGCTTTCGTCTGTAAATGCGGAATAGGGTTGCTGATCAAGCACCTTGGTGCAACTTGCAGCAGCAATAACTGCAACTGCAAGCAGGGTACTTTTAGTGAAGAATTTTATAAATCTCATTGTTTTCTTTTTTTGATGTTTGAATGGGTTATCGTTAGAATCCAACGCTGAGACCAACAGCAAGGATGCGCAGGCTTGGAGAAACAGCATTATCCTGTCCGGCCTGACTTGCATTGTCAGGATCAAGTCCTGAATACTTGGTGAAAGTCAACAGATTTTGTCCCTGCGCAAATATGCGTGCACTTTTGATATAGCCATTTGAACCTGAAAGTGCTTTGGAGCCGATATTGTAATTCAAAACCACGTTTTGTAAACGGATATAATCTCCCTGTTCAACAAATCTTGAAATGGCTGCACCAGTTTGGTTTACTGTTGCACTTTGTGCATACCTCAAACGGGGTACATCAGTTACATCTCCAGCCTTTTGCCACCTGTCGAGAATTTTCACGCTGTTGTTGTGGAAATTCTGGCTAAGCAATGCTTCCTGTTCGGTGATATTCATGATTTTGTTTCCACCCTGGAAACGGATCATGACTTCGAGCGACAGATTTTTATAGCGGAAGTTATTGGTAAAAGCACCAAAAAATGTTGGCAGACTTGATCCAAGATTAACCTTGTCAGCATCAGTGATGGATGTCTGATTGGCAGTAGTCATAGCCCCATCATTTTTGTCGTTTGCAAAATAGTATGCGCCATTAACTGTACTTCTTTGTACCAGCTTGCCATCCGCTTTCAGATACATGGGATTGCCTGTTGCGGTGTTAACACCCATGTACTGCCATCCCCAAATATAGTTGAGTGATTGCCCAACTTCAATCCTGTTGTAAGCGCCCGGAATTGTATTTACAGGTACGCCACCAATAGAGTAGAGTGAAGTGATTTCATTTTTCAGGCTGGTGTAGTTGGCGTTGAAACTCCAGGTGAAATCCTTTGCACGGATGATATCACCACTCAAGCTGAACTCCAGACCATTGTTGCGAGCAGTACCGATATTCTGACTGATGCTGTTACCAGGTATACCGGCAGAGTTAGGCGTAGGAACTGCAAAAACGAGTTGATCAATATCATTCAGGAACCAGTCTGCCACAAAAGTAAGGCGGTTATCCAACAGTCCTAATTCGATACCTACATCAAACTTCTTGCTTCTCTCCCATTGAAGAGCGGCATTTCCAATAAGGTTTGGTGCGAGACCAGGGATATTTCCATATGGAGCAGAACCAAAAGTACTCAGGTAAGGAAAACCTCCGAGCTGGTTACCTACAATGGCATAGGAACCTTTCAGTTTCACGTCACTGAATGTATTACTTAAAAAGGCACTGTTCTTCCAGAAACCTTCTTCTGAAATTCTCCAACCAGCTGATCCACCAGGGAATATACCATATCTATTGTCTGGTGCAAGTGAACTTTGTCCATCCCTTCTCACAGATCCCTGAAGGAAGTACCTGCTGCGGAAATCATAGTTTAACCTGCCAAAAAGAGAATGGAATCCACTTACGCCATATCCACCACCAGCAAACTGCAAGGCACCTGAACCACTGATAACGTTTTTCTGCTGGAAGAAAGGATCAGACAACTGTTGCAGCGAACCTGAAACGTTTCTGCTGATGTCTTCCTGCACCTCATGTCCTGCTGTAAGGTAAAGGTTATGTCCACCTTGGAAAGACTTATTGTAGTTCATGTAGTTCTGCCATACCATCCGCTGATATTGCTGTGCGGCATTGTACACATAACCCCTTGAGCTGAATCCATCACCATGTACAGAACTCCAGGAGATATAGGAATAATCGTTCAGGAAGTCAAAGTTGAAAGCAGAGCGGATTTTTAGTCCTTTAAGCGGACTAACCTCAACATAAAGGTTGTTATTTACCCGGAGTTTGTCTGATGAATACGCGTTGTTCCTAAGTGTGAAAGCCGGATTGGTATAGTTGTCATCAACCGGATTCGTGTTTGGACCCAGTCCAACCTGGTTAAGGGCCGGGAAACGGATATTGAATCCTGTAGCATTCGCTGCATCGAAAGGATTCACATTCGGCAACATACGCAGGGCAGATGCCATACCACCACTCAAGGCATTGGTACCATTGTTCTGGTCATTATCTATCTGCCTGGATAGCGTGAGGTTATTGCCAATTTTTACAAACTTATTGATTTCATTATCAAAGTTGAACCTGATGCGGTATGCGTTATTTTGGTTGGAAATCAATACACCTTTCTGATCACTGTAATTGAGTGAGAAAAAATAGGTACTTTTTGAAGTGCCCCCTGAAAAACTCAGGTTCTGCTGCATGTTCATCACATTCTGATTCATTACAATCTTCTGCCAGTCATAGGTATTGTCTCCCGCAGCCGCCCAGTTTCCAAGACCTTGATTGGTCCTTTTCTCATTGGCAATTTGTACAAACTGATCATTATTGAGGAGGTCATATGTTTTGAATGGAGAAATGAAACCATAAGTTGCATCATAATTGATCTTCATCTTACCAGTCTTTTCTCCTTTCTTGGTTGTGATTAGGATAACACCATTAGCTGCACGTGAACCATAGATAGCCGTTGCAGAGCCATCTTTCAGCACCTCAATATTCTCGATGTCATTGGGGTTGATGTCACCCAAAGCATTTGAGTTTGTAGCAGCAGCGAGGTTACCTGAAATAAATGGAACACCATCTACCACAATTAAAGGGGATTGATTTCCGGTAACAGAATTGATACCGCGGATACGGATACGGGCAGGGGTACCGGCATCACCACCGGAAGAAACAACCTGAACACCTGCAGCACGGCCAGCAAGCTGCCTGTCAACAGAAGGTGTCACCAGTTGCGCAAAATCTTTGGCATCAATCTTGGATGCAGATCCTGTAAAGGCTTTTTTCTGTTGAACACCATAACCTACAACTACAACCTCAGAGAGTGAATTACTTTCGCGGTTCATGGATGCATCAGCACTATTTTTTCCTGCGATTCTCACATCCAGTTCAATGAAACCAACGGAAGTAAATCTTAGTGCACTGGCTTTGGCACCTACCTGAATAGAATAGGTACCTGCATCGTTGGTGACTGCCTTGCCGGTACCGCCAATTTCTGAAACGGTAACACCAGACAAAACTTCACCATTCTCATCTGTAACCTTTCCGGTTACTGTTCTGCCCTGGGCCAGAAGCTCCAGGCTTGCAAATGCAATTGCAAGGAACAACATTAACAGTTTTCTCATGCTTGTTTTTTTTGATTAATTTTTTTTATATATATTATGTAAAATATTAATGTATGTTAATGCATAATATTTACACATAAGCTTACAAATATAATTGTTACGACTACTTAATTTTCATTGTGTAGAAAATTTTGGTGGCTCAAAAGCAGATAACGCAAATCATTATTAAATTAAGTAGTGTTTATATTCAACAAACTGTGTGAATATGACATTTTTTTGACATTTTAAAATCGTTATATTTGAATACCGCATTCCATTTATTACAACCCAACGAATATGCTTTGCCTGCCTGTAAAATCCCAGCCTGCGGGCCGGTTGTTGCTGATCATCCTGATTTTTGCTTCCTGCAAGAATTTGGAACCTGGAGAAACTGAAATCCGGGAGCTGCCGGAGCAGATCAGCTATAATTTTGATATCCGGCCTATCTTATCAGACAAATGCCTTTCCTGCCATGGTCCGGATGCGAGTAAAAGAAAGGCAGACCTGAGGCTGGACATGCCTGAATCAGCCTACCAGGCGCTGAAGGAACACCCCGGAGCCCATGCCATAGTTCCTGGCAGTCCGGAAATGTCTTCCCTCTACCTGAGTATCACTTCAAGAGATTCATCAAAACTAATGCCTCCGCCTTCATCCAACCTGAAGCTCACAAAGCATGAAATAGCCTTGCTGGAAAAATGGATTGAACAAGGTGCCAAATATGAAAAGCACTGGGCTTTTACGCCCATCCGCAAACCTGCTCTACCAGCAGTTGACAATGAAGCTTGGTGCAAAAATGAAATCGACCGGTTTGTCTTAGCCAAACTGGAGCAACAAGACCTGAAACCCAACCTGGAAACTGACAGGGAACGTTTGTTGAAAAGAGTGTCTCTTGACCTGACCGGACTTCCACCCACCCTTGCTCAAATGGATGCCTTCCTGGCTGATCAAGGTCCAGATGCTTATGAAAAAATGGTAGACCAGTTTTTGCAACAACCTGCCTACGGAGAGAAAATGGCGTTGCACTGGCTAGACCTCGCGCGTTATGCAGACTCCCACGGATACCAAGATGATGGCTACCGCACCCAATGGCCCTGGCGCGACTGGGTAATACATGCCTATAACAAAAACATGTCTTACCAAGACTTCGTCACCTGGCAGCTCGCCGGAGATTTGCTTCCGAATGCGGGAAAAGAACAACTGCTGGCGACAGCCTTCAACCGGAACCACAAAATCACAGAAGAAGGAGGGGTCATTCCAGAAGAATACAGAACTATGTATGTGAGCGACAGAACCGATCTGGTGGGTAAAGGAATAATGGGTGTAACGCTGGAATGTGCAAGATGCCATGATCATAAATATGACCCCTTCTCACAGAAGGATTACTACCAGTTTTTCGCTTTTTTCAACAACGTGAAGGAAGTGGGTATAGAATCAGTTATTGGCGGACCAGAAACCTACGCTAAACAACCGCTGATGGAAATCAGCAACACCGAAGTCAGGCAACTGCTGCACTTCATCAACAAACCAGATACAAACAGGCTGATTGTTTCTGTGATGGGAGACCTGGATACAATAAGACCAACGCGCGTCTTGAACCGGGGTCAATATGATATGCCTGGTGATACAGTTGTTCCCGGTACTCCGGCATCCATCCTTCCCTTTCCTGCAGCATATCCTGCTAACCGACTGGGACTTGCCAAATGGTTGTTCGACCCGAAACACCCACTCACTGCCAGATTTTATGTAAACCTGCTCTGGCAGGAATTCTTTGGGAAAGGACTCGTTAAAACTACAGGTGATTTTGGCATGCAGGGAGAACTGCCCAGCCACCCCGCTTTGCTGGACTGGCTCGCCAATGATTTCATACAACACAACTGGAATATCAAAAGGCTGGTGAAAATGATGGTCACCTCCGCCACCTACAGGCAATCCGGTGAAATCTCCCCAGATAAACTGGCCAGAGATCCGGAAAACATCTTGATGGCAAGAGGTCCGCGCTACCGCATTGCAGCAGAACTGATCAGGGACCTGGTTTTGAGCAGCAGCGGTCTCCTGAACAAGAGTATCGGTGGACCCAGCGTTAAACCTTATCAGCCACCCGGACTTTGGGAAGGTGCCACTTCAGGCAGGGGCTTGCTTTCTGTATACCAACAAGACCATGGTGCGCTACTATACAGAAGAGGGATGTATACCTTGATCAAAAGAACAGTACCCCCACCTTCTATGGTTATTTTTGATGCGAGCAACAGGGATATTTGCGAAGTAAAGCGGCTCAAAACCAATACACCACTTCAAGCGCTGGTGATGATGAACGATCCAGCTGTTCTGGAGGCCTCCAGGGTGCTTGCGGCCAAGCTGCTCAGTGAAAAAAACAGTCCCGGCGAGGCCATTAACAAAGCATTCAGAACCATCGTCTGCAGGAAACCAACATCAAAAGAGCTAAAGATCCTGATAGATTATCACCAACAAATAATGCTGGGGATGAAAGAAGATCAGGCGGTAAAATTGCTGTCGGTTGGTGAATATCCATTGCCGGAAAAGAGCAATAAAAAAGAACTGGCTTCGCTGATGCGCATTGTGAATACTATTTATAACCTGGAAGAGACCATCACAAAATCCTGACGGACAATCCATCTCAACAAAAGATACAACAGCATGGAAAAGGAATTGATTGAACATGGTTTTAGCATGAACCGCCGCCGTTTTTTTAC
>JBILSG010000092.1:0-7790 GCA_044372235.1 Chitinophagaceae bacterium | reverse complement strand
CTGTAATTGAAACAGGAGGAAGTTCATTCCTTGTTTATCGCCTGGCAGACTCCTCCGGACGGTCACTGGAGCACAGGTATAACCTGAAAGACAGTGATTATATGTTTGACTGGCAGGTGTCTGCAAACGGAGCAGATCAACTGTTTACAAACAATACCATCAACATGGTGTGGCAGGTACAGGCAGATCAGCAGGAGCGCGATATACAGTCAGAGAAAAGAGAAACACAACTCGGACTGATGACACAGGATGGTTTTGATTATTTTACCATGTCTGACGGGTTGAATGAGACCTGGGATAAAGGAGTAAAATGGTTGGGTGTCAAGCAGAAGTTTTTCAACACCACAATTGTAGCTGAAAATGGGTTCAGCTATGCGGATATCAACTGTAAGGTTCCTGATGATTCCTTGAAGGTTGTGGCACAAACTGTTGCCAATCTGCGTTCAGTTTTCCCGGCTTCACGGAATGTTAACCTGAAATACCAGTTTTATATAGGTCCTAATGATTATGCAATCCTCAAGGAATACAAAATGGACATGGAGGATATGGTAAACCTGGGACAAGGCGTTTATGCTTTTGTCAAGTATATCAACCGCTTGATTGTATTGCCGGTATTCGGACTATTCGTTCAGTATTTCCCCAGCATGGGATTGGCCATTGCACTTTTGACTTTCTTTATCAGGTTGCTTACCTCACCCCTGATTTATTCTTCCTATGTAAGTGGAGCAAAAACACGTGCATTGAAGCCAGAGCTTGATGTGCTGAAAGAAAAGTATAAAGACGATCAGCAGGCTTACAGCATGGAACAAATGAAGTTATTCCGTTCTGCAGGAGTGAATCCGCTCGGAGGTTGTATCCCAGCCCTGCTTCAGATTCCTATATTCTTTGCCCTTTACAGCTTTTTTAACTCCAATATCACCTTAAGAGGAGTACCATTCTGGTGGTCTGAGGATTTGTCGGCTTACGATGCCATTCTTACCTGGGGATTCAATATCCCTGGTATTGGTAGCCACCTGTCACTTTTTACACTGCTGGCTGTTGTGACAAGTTTGCTTATTTCGATATACAGTATGAGCATGACTCCTGATCAGAATAATCCGGTTTTGAAGTACATGCCATATATATTCCCCATCATGTTATTGGGTATATTCAATGGGTTGCCATCAGCATTAACCTGGTATTATACCGTTTCCAACGTGATTACATTGGGTATGCAGTTTGTAATCCAAACCTATATCATTGATCATAACAAAATTTTAGCCGATATTGAGTCCAATAAGAAGAAGCCCAAAGAGAAATCAAAGTGGCAGGAGCGAATGGAGCAAATGCAGGAAGCACAGAAAAAAGTGCAGGATTCTCAGAAAAAAGTAAATGCGTTGAAGGATAAGACCTCAGGAAAAAAATAGACTTTATGAAAAAGGCTTTCCTCTGTTTCACAGTTTTGATTGCCTTAAATACCAGTGCACAGAAGCTCTTTTCTGAAGGTACCGTCATATATTCAGTAGAAACCCAGGCAAATGGAAAAAGTGGGACTGATTCAGCGATTTACTCTTTAAAAGTCAAGGGAGCAAATATTCGTACAGAACTCAGTAGTGTAATAGGTAAGAGTATCTATATATATGACTTACGCGAAGGAATAGGTGCCGTTTTAAGAGATTTTGGCGGGCAGCGTATTCTTATTCCTGTTGACCGAAATAACTGGAATGAAATTACAGGAATCTTCAGGAGTATGAATTATACAGCCGCTGAAGGAGATACTACCTTGCTTGATTATCATTGTCTAAAACTTATTGGCGCATTGGCAGATGGTTCAATGTTGACAATCTGGTACACCGAAGATATCCTTCCTGAAATCAAAGAATTAAATTTCCCACTTATCAATATTAACGGACTGCCGTTGATGATAGAAATGAGTAATGGCGATCAAAAAGTATTGTATAAAGCCCTGAGTATAAACTACGACCCTGTACAGGTGCAAAATTATGACATTCCCAAAAACGGGTACAGAGTGCTGACCTTTCAGGATAGTAAGATAAAGTAAACTGTGATTAGTGCTGAGGCTTCTCAGGAGTCTTGAATTTGTCGAGAACCTTGTGCTTATAAGGGATTACGTATTTTACGTTTCCTTTTTGGTAAGTAATAACTGAACTGAAGGAATTTGATGCTCCGGTTTTTTTGAAACCAAAAGATTTATTATCCCTGTATGAAAAACCAGCATTTAAGCTGAGGGTAATATTCTTCTTCATGTTAGAGAAAGAAGCCTTTGATGATTTGCTGCGTATAACGATACCATCTACAGCAAAAACAGCGGTAGCAATCACAAAGAATAACAATGTAGTTGTTATTTTGGCTGGAAATGTGCTTGATTTTGTGTTATGGTCTCTCATACCTTGTCAAAATTAACATTTTTTATGAAATATACAACTCCACTTCATTCTTTTTTTACTATTAGATAACGTTTCATGAAGTAATTTGTTATGTAATGCATAAAAAATCAGTATAAATCGTTAGATTACACTAATCTTCCTGATATGAATGGCGAGCCCCGTTTACCAGATAATGATGATTTACAGGAACTATTGATAGTTTATGAACGGATTCGTTCGGGAAAAGGTACAGCATTTTTAAGTGAAGAATCATTTGAGCGTATTATAGATCATTTTGATGAAGCTGATGCTCTCCCAAAGGCTATGGAGGCTGCAAAAATGGGTGTGCTTCAATATCCCTATTCTTCTTCTCTTTTACTTAAAAAGGCAGACTTGTTGATAGCAGACCGCCAGTATCAGCAGGCATTGGATGATTTGGATAAGGCCGAGATACTTGACCCCAATGAAATAGATATTTACATACTGCGCACAGACGCTTACCTGGCACTGGATATGCAGGAAATGGCAGTTGAACTTCTGGAACTGGCCATTGAAAGGTTTGAAGGAGAGGAGCGAATAGACCTTCTTTTTGAGCTTGCTGATGTTTATGATGACTACGAAGCATTTGAAAAGCTATTTGACTGCCTTTCACTGATACTGGAATATGACCCCAATAATCAGGAAGCTTTGTACAAAATATGCTTCTGGACCGATTTTACAGGCCGGAATGCTGAAAGTATTCAGATTCATTTAAAGATTATAGACGAGTATCCATATAATGACCTGGCATGGTTTAATCTTGCCGCAGCTTATCAGGGTTTAAGGTTATATGAGAAATCCATTGATGCTTACAAGTTTGCAATTGTCATCAATGAAAAATTTGATTATGCCTACCGCAACATGGCTGATGCACAGATGCGCTTGCACCAATACAGGGAGGCCATTGAAAGCCTAGAACGGGTGATAGAACTATCAAGGCCTGAAGATCTTATTTACCAGGCCATGGGGTTGTGTTATGAGAAGTTAAGAAACCCTTCCCAGGCAAGATTTTATTATAGAAAAGCATCGCATCTCAATCCAGACAATGCACGTATTTATTTGAAAATTGCATCAACCTATTCAAAAGAGGCAAAGTATGCACAGGCGGTAAAATACCTTGAGATGGGACTGACTATCAAAAGGCTTGATCCGGAATTCAACCTGCTGATGGGGGAGACACTTGTCAAACTCGGAAGGATTAGAGATGCAGTTCATTATTTTTTATCTGCTGTACAGGTAAAACCACGCAATATCAAAGGTTGGGAAGCCCTGATACGCACACTTTTTGTTTCAAGGCAATACGCTGATGCTTACCGTCATTTAAGAGAGGCAAATATTAAATTGGGAGTTCGACCGGTTTTATTATACTATGAAAGTGCCATACTCATTAGTTCTGGTAAATCCAAAGATGGTTTTCTGTTACTGGAAAAAGCCTTGGAGCTGAATCACAGAACCCTTAAGAAATTTTTGAAAATATTTCCTGCTGCAGTGAAGCATCCTCAGGTTGTGGAGCTCATTCTAAAATACAAACGGAGGAAGAGATTGTAATACCCTTGCTCCGTTAATCAGGACTTTCGTATTTTTGCGGCATAATTTCCCAAAGATGAATTTCAATTTAACACAGATGCCTGAAAGGCTGGTCAAACCCCGTAAGGAGGGGCTGACAATGGTTATGGATAAAGGGCTAACCTTTGAGGAAGCCAGGGTTTTTGTAGAAAATGCCATACCGCATGTAGATATCATCAAACTTGGTTTTGGTACAGCATATGTTACACCGAGGCTGCGCGATAAGATTGAACTGTATCAGCAGGCAGGCATACCGGTATATTTTGGCGGCACCCTTATGGAAGCCTTTCTGATCAGGAATCAGTTCGAGGATTATATTGCCCTGTGCAGGGATTATGAGATTTCTTATATGGAAGTCAGTGATGGGTCAATTACCATCCCGCATGTTGAAAAATGCGGTTACATAGAGCGGCTGAGTGGGATTGGTACTGTTCTTAGTGAAGTTGGAAGCAAAGATGCTGCGCATATTATTCCTCCCTATAAGTGGATTGAACTGATGCGGGCAGAGTTGAGCGCAGGTGCTACATATGTGATTGCTGAAGCAAGGGAAGCAGGCAATGTGGGCATTTACAGGGGAAGTGGAGAGGTTCGCGAAGGACTCGTTCAGGAGATTTTAACCCAGATACCCGGAGAAAAAATTCTATGGGAAGCCCCTCAGAAAGCACAACAACTGTATTTCATAGAGCTATTGGGTGCCAATGTCAATCTTGGCAATATCGCGCCCTCTGAGATCATTGCACTTGAGGCTATGCGCATTGGTTTGCGTGGTGATACCTTCAGCTTATTTTTAAATCCAGGCAATTGATATGGCCCGCTTTTTTGGTTTGATTGGCTACCCCCTGAGTCATTCTTTTTCAAAGCGGTATTTTGCCGATAAATTTCTCAGGGAGAATATTACCCAAAATTCATACGAGCTCTATCCACTTTCAGCAATTTCTGAATTGCCGCAATTGCTGCAAGAAAACCCATTGCTGGAAGGGTTAAATGTAACCATTCCTTATAAGGAACAGGTATTGTCTTATTTGGATGAATTGTCGCCTGTAGTTCAAGAAACCGGGGCTTGCAACTGCATTAGAATAACAGACGGGATACTGAAAGGTTACAATACAGATGTGCTTGGTTTTGAACAGACACTATCCCGTAAATTGAGCACGCACCACAAGAAAGCACTGGTATTGGGCACAGGAGGAGCAGCTAAAGCCGTGCATTATGTACTCAAACAAAAATCAATCAGTTTTATTCAGGTAGGCAGGCAAAAAAGGGAAGATGTCATTGATTATGAAACCCTTACACCTGAGTTAATGGCAGAACATACATTGATTATTAACACTACTCCGCTCGGTATGTATCCCAATGTGGATGAGGCACCTGCAATCCCTTATGGTTGTTTGGGTGATAATCACTACTTGTATGATCTTGTTTACAACCCTGCGAAAACCCTTTTTTTAAAGCGTGGGGAGGAAAAAGGGGCAGTCACTGAAAACGGCGCAGACATGCTTGTGATTCAGGCTGAAGCATCATGGGATATCTGGAATAGTTAAACCGTTTCACCCTCAGCAAGTCTTGTTAGTAAGCCTCGCAGCTCTTCTGGAATCGATTTTACCTTTCTTTCAGTGTAGTCGAAACAAACCATAGCTGTTTTTACTACCGCGGAAGTAACGGGTATGTTGTTTCTTGTAACGGTGATGGTGTAATAACAGTCAAATGAGGCCCTTGAAGGCGTTGTTACTGCAAGTATTATTTCAATGGAATCTCCATGAAATAATTCGCTGAAGTATTCCACATGAGATTCTGTAAGAACGAGTCCGAATGCGCCAAAATGAACCTCAGACTGACCAATTTCCCTAAGGAACCGCAGTCTTGTTTCCTGTGCAAATAAAAGGTAACGCTCATTGCCAACATGTCCGCCATAATTGATGTCTCCTATCTGAACATCAATGTTGGTTTTATAGCAGAAATGAGCAGGAGCTGTGATTTTTTTATTTCTCATAAAGAGCCTTCATCTGTTTTCTGTGTTAAAAAACGGGTCATTTCATCCATTGCTTTTTTACGGTGACTGATGTCTGATTTCTCAACCATTGTCATTTCTGCAAACGTTCTTGAATCCCCTTCCGGGATGAAAACAGGGTCATAGCCAAACCCTGCATCACCCGCATAATTTTTGCTGATATGACCGCTGCAAATACCTTCAAACTGATATTCTTTACCATTCAGGATGAGTGAAATGACTGTACGGAACCGTGCACTTCTGTTTTCTATACCATTAAGCGCTTCAATGAGTTTGTTGTTATTGGCAATACTGTCTGAAGGAAGACCTGCATATCTTGCAGAATGTACGCCAGGCGCACCATTAAGTGCCTCAACTTCAAGCCCGCTGTCTTCAGAAAAGCAATCCAGTCCGGTTATCCTAAAAATAGTTGATGATTTTTCTCTGGCATTTTCTTCAAGGGTAAGAAAGGGTTCTGGGATGTCTATGCAGATACCTGCTTCTTCCATGGTTTGAATGGAGAATGCATCACCCAGGATAGCTTTGATTTCCGCAGCTTTGTATTGGTTGTTTGATGCAAAAATTAACTTTTTCATAATCCGAATATTTTCTGCAAACACTGCCATAAAGTCATTTTAAGGGACTTATCTGCTTCGATTTCGTCCAGTGCAGGTGCCCACATGAATTTGCAATCCTGAAATGTCTGCACCTGAAATGCAGGGAAATGAATGGGTAGGGATAAAACAGAAGGATTTAGGCCAAAGAGCAAAACTACGGGCGAATTGTATCCCAGGTTTAAGGAGGTGAGTCCACCTGCAACAACTGCGTCATCATCAGTCAGGAGTGCAGTTTGACCTGATTCGATCTTGCAGGCTTTCAGGATATTCTGTACAAAAATGTATTGCCGGTCAGTGGGTTTTAGCTTCTCGCCATGGGTTATGACTATCGTCCTGACTTGAACAGGCGAGGAGGAAACTGCCGGGATAGTTGTTCTTTTTTCAGCAATCAGAACATCCTTGTACAGGCCAGACAGAATGGCGGATGGTAAAAATATGCGTTCCTGTTGATTCATGTGCAGGGTTTCCTTTGTACTTGCCTGTTGATTTTGTTTCTTTGCATAAAAATAAGGGTATGGCAACGATGGATACGATAAAGGTAACAAAAGCATTAACATCCCGGAGGGCAAATGTTGATTTCAGTAAACTGGCCTTTGGCAAGGTTTTTACAGATCATATGCTGGTAGCAGAATATGCCAATGGGGCATGGGGTTTACCGGAAATCGTTCCTTACGGACCAATTTGTTTTGATCCGTCTATGGCTACACTCCACTACGGGCAGGCTATTTTTGAGGGAATCAAAGGGTATCGGCTGGCTGATGGAACAGCTGCCGTTTTCAGGCCTGAAGATAACTTCAAACGCTTTAACCGTTCAGCCAGGAGAATGGAGATGCCGGATGTGCCGGAAGAGATTTTCCTGGGTGGCATGAAGAAACTTATTCAGGTAGACGAAAGCTGGATTCCGCAGGATTATGACCATGCCCTTTACATCCGTCCGTTTATGTTCGCTACAGACGAAGTGATCGGCGTTTCTCCTTCTGCAACCTATAAATTCATGATCATCCTGAGTCCGGTTGGTCCGTATTACGCAGCCCCTATGCGGATATACGTTGAGGAGCAATTTGTAAGGGCTGCCCCCGGGGGTGTAGGTTACGCCAAAACAGCTGGAAATTATGCTGCGTCGCTTCATCCGGCAGCTGTTGCCCGTGCCCGAGGGTATGATCAGATATTGTGGACAGACGCCAATGAACACCGGTATGTGCAGGAGTGCGGCAC
>JBILSG010000091.1:0-7836 GCA_044372235.1 Chitinophagaceae bacterium | reverse complement strand
CTTTTTCAAGGATTGGCGCATAACTTTTGTGTATGCCTTTTTTGAAGGCCCTTAGTATTGCATTTCCATCTGTTTGTCCCTGGTGACTTTTTAGTATCCTGCTCGAGAGAAAGGGTACAACTGTGAGAGATACTATGAGAGAAGCCAGGATGGAAAAAATCACTGCCAGTGGCAGGCTGCGGATGAACTCACCTGATGCTTCCGGTAAAAACACCAGTGGCATAAACGCGATGATAAGGGTAACCGTACAGCCCAACACGGCTAGTCCGATCTGGTTGGTTGCTTTCAGCGTGGCCTCCGTTCTGGAATAACCATCCCTCAGCCAGCGTTCAATATTTTCAACAACAACAATACTGTCATCAACGAGTAATCCCAATGCTACAACAAATCCTACAATACTCAACTGGTTGAGGTTGAATCCAAACAAGTTGAGAATGACAATGCCTATGGCGAGGGAGAGGGGTATTGAAACCATTACTACTGAGGCGGCCCTGAGCCCCAGTGGGAGTAAGGTTATCATTACAAGCAGGATGGCTATCAGAAAATCCTTACCTAGTCCTGCCAACCTGTTGTTGACATTTACGGCCTGGTCGAAATGGACCACCATGTCAATATTGGAGGGTAACGATTTTTTAAAATTTTCCAGTGCAGGGAGGTATTCTTTCTGGGTTTTTGATATGTTTTCACCTGATTTCTGAGCTGCGGTAACAAACACAGCCCGGTGACCATTCAGGCGGGTGATGTGTTTGCGTTCTGCAAATTCAAAGTGGATATTGGCAATATCCTGGAGGAGTACATTCCTGCCCTGGTAACTAAAAACGATTGTTTTGCTGATTTCGTCAATATCTTCAATGTTTCCGCTTGTTTTGATGTTGTAGGATCTGTTGTTTGCAGTGATGCTGCCTCCCGGAATATTGGCTATTTCGCTTTGCATCGCACGAATTACCATATCAGTGCTGATATTCAAATGAGCCATTTTATCCAGGTTCAGATCTATGCTTACCTGTTGCTCCGGAATGCCATGTATGTCAGCATTTTTTAAGGGAGCAATTTTCTCCAGTTCTTCCTGCAGTGATTCTGCCGTTTCTTTCAACCTGATCATCGGGGCATTGTCTGAAACAAGCGCTATTTGTAATACGTTTACAGTGGTAGGGGTTACTTTTTGCACTTCAATTCGGGTGACTTCCCGGGGAAGTTCGTCTCGGATGGCATTGATTTCCCGGATCAGTTCGCTGTATTTTTCATCAACATTGCTGCCGAACTTGTATTCCACATTGATTAAGGCCAATCCGTCGCTGATGGATGAACGGATGCGTTTGATATTCTCCAGACTGTATATCTTTTTTTCAATCGGGTTGATGACCAGTTCTTCTATGTCTGCGGGACTGGTGCCGGGGTAAACAATGACGATTGGATATTGGGGCGAATTCATTTCAGGATCTTCAGCCCTGGGCATATCCATTATGGTAGTGACACCCAGTATCGCAACCATGAGGAACATGATCAACGTGAACTGGTAGTTTTTTACAGCGTAGTTTGAGATTTTCATGGTTGCCGATTAGGGTTTTATCCTGATTGGTGTGCGGTTGTTCAGGTAGGCATTGCCAGCAATGATGACATGATTATCATTCTCCAATCCTCTGGTTACGGTTATAAACCCGTTTTCGATGCTGCCAAGTTCGACTGCTACTTTTTCTGCTGTTTTCATATCCCGGGTAGTAAATACAAATCCTGTGCTGCCATCACCCTCCAGTAAAGCATCATAGGGAATCCGCCATCCTTTGGCTACAGCACCAGGTGTTATGACTGCCTTGCCGAAAATCCCTGCTGCGATTTTATCAGGGAGCGAACCAAGTGGTTTAATGTTAACCCAAAGTGTGCCGGTTACAGGATCAACACCAGCTGAACTGGATTGAACAGTTCCATTTATGTTCTTATCGCCGGAAGCATGGCTGATGATGGTGGCCGGATCTCCTTTTTTAATCCTGCTCCAGTCTGATTCACTCACAAATACCTTCAGAACCCAGGGCGATTTACCCGAGCCGTTGACCTGAAAGATTGGGGTACCCGGACCAACTACCTGCCCTTCCTGTGCCATTTTTTTTAATACAACTCCTTTACTGCTAGCCCTGATTGCTGCATATTGCCGGTTGAATGCGGCTATCTGCAGTTGTTGGGTCGCGATGGAAAGGGCAGTTTTGCTGTTCTGGAACTGTTCCAGTGTTGCAACACTATCGAGGTACAAGTTTTCTGCCCTTTTGAAATCACGTTTCGCTTTTTCCAGCGCTGTTTCAGCCTGGTCTACCTGTGCCTGTATCTCTGCCGGATTCAATGTTGCCAGTAACTGACCTTCTTGAACATAATCGCCCTCACGCACCAAAACCTGCTGAATGACTCCTCCAATTTTAAATGCCAGAAAAGTTTCATCTTCCGTGGTAAATTGTCCCGAAGCTTCTACTTTTTCCTGCAAAACTTCTTCCTGAACTGGTATGATCCTTACAGGTATCGTGTCGCTGTTGACAGATATACTAATGGTCTGTTTGTCCTGGCATGCCGAAAGCATGCTGACCAGTAAAATGGCTGAAAATGGAAAACGATATGACATGAGATTATTTATTTTCAATTGGAAATGTTGCCTGTTCACGCTCCAGTATGGCTTCTGCAATGAGAACTCTGTATTGGTTGATATTGACCAGGAGACGGGATTGTATAACCTGATTTCTGGCATCCAGTGTTTCTAGATACGAATTCACACCTTCTCTGAATCCCTTGTCTATCAGCCGCTGGTAGGCAGATGCGGCTTCATCTTGTTTGTGTGCGGCCTGGAGATTAGCTGATGCTGTCTGAAGGCCATTCCATGCAGCAGACTGGCTGATCTTGAGTAGCGCTTCGGTTTCTGCATATTTGTTGCCGGCAGACATGATATCCAGTTTTGTTTGTTTGATTTTGCGGATATTTCTTTTTCCATTGAAAAGAGGCATGTCTATCTGCAAACCTGTAATGTAATATGCCGATTTACTGTTGAATTTCCATTCAGAAGATTGTGTACCCAGTTGAAGGAATCCGTTGATTTTAGGAGTACTGAATTTTTCCTGCATGGTGAGCAGGTTATTGCTGATGTTGATGTTTTCTTTGAGCAGACTCAATTCTTCCCGCCTGGCATTCCATTCGTTTTTTGGCTGTGAGCGTGTGTTCAGCCCGGAATTTGATGTATCAATAACGATTTCAGTGTCTTTGGGTCTGTTCAAAAGGAAGTTGAAATACATGCCTGCTGTTTTGACCTGATTCAGGGCTTCGTTCTGCTGGGCTTTGAGCTGACTGATTTCACTTTCAGAACGGAGCAAGTATGCTGCCAATCCTTTGCCGTTTGCAAGCAGTTTTTCGTTGGCTTTTTTTCCTGCTTCAGCCAGCTCCAGGGCCTTGGTGAATATGCCTGTTGCTTCCATAGCAGAAAGATAATTATAGTAGGCTGTCTTTACCTGCAGAACAAGTTCACGCTTGTAGAGGAGCATGTCTGTTTTTTGCATGGTTGTTTGGATGGTATGGATTAATTTATTGTATTTCAGGTCCGTGTTCAGGATGGGGATTACAGTTGCTACTTTGATATCATAAAAGTTCTGTGGCAGGAAGTAAGTCTCTGCATTTTGAATGGGGGGAAATGCGTTTGAGGCAGTCAGTTTATTGAGTGTGTTATAAACCGGGTTCAGCAGGTCTCCAACTGGAAGTGCGATGCTTCTTCCTCCTTCACCGGTCTGATACCCACCCTGAAAATTGAGTGATGGCCAGTATAGGCTTTGTGCCGACTGCAATGCAAGCATGGATTTTTCCAGGCTGATGTTTTTCTGCTGCAGGGCCAGGTTGTTGCTGAATGCCGAATCAATGTAGCTGTTCAGGATAGATTGGGAATGAACCAGGGACGGAAGAAACAGTCCGTTAATGAATAAAAAAAATATTATGGTTATTCTCATATTTATAAAAAAATATATGTTTAGTTTGATTTGGTATTGGGGATTTTCATAATTCTCCTTCCGCCGCGGCGGACAGGCTCTGGCTAGGAGGGGAGTTGTTTCAAGTTGAGTTTCACAAAACATTTCATGATTGTTTTTTTCTTTTTTCTGAAATGTAAATGGATTGAATCAACCATTCGAGCGATCTGTGCATGGTCTGCACAACTTCGCTGGCATCTACCAGTTTGTCAAACCGTTTACAGACCCTGAGCGAGATCAATCCGTGAACCGTGCCCCATACAGCCATGGCAATGACATCTATATCTCCCTTACGGATTATCCCCTGCTCAATGCATTCAACTATGATTTCTTTCAGTTGCGCCAATGCCTTATCTCCACTGTCCCACTCTGAGTTGTCCATGGTAGCCAGTCGCTCCATGGGACCTGCCTGATTGAACATGAGGTCATAATATGCAGGATGTTCCAACCCGAATTTGATGTAGTTTTCACCCATACGGTGCAGCCGCTCAAGGGGATTTTGAATGGCAGACAGGTTGTTGTTCATTTCTGTCATCCGGAGAAATCCCAACTCACAGAGTTCAAAGAGCAGGTGGTTTTTGTCATTAAAATAGAGGTAGATTGTGGTAGGAGAATAGCCAATGATTTCTGCAATTCTTCTGATGCTGAGGTGTTCCAATCCCTCTTCCACAAAAACCTTTAGGGCGGCATCCAGAATCAAATCCCGGAGTTCCTCTTTGCGATTCGTTTTTCTTGTTTTTGTGACCATAATTTTAAGCGGCACAAATATACTTAACACTGTTAAGTATTCTGTTAATTATTTGTTTTTGGAATAAAAACGCTCTTTTTTTTAAGGGGGCATTTATTTCTTAATTTAGAGGTACAAAGAAGAGCTATGCAAGAGGCGTATATTGTAGCGGGATACAGAACAGCGGTAGCGAAAGCCAAGAAAGGAGGGTTCAGGTTTACCCGTCCCGACGACTTGGCCATAGAAGTGATTCAGGGATTGATGCAGTCAATCCCACAGCTCGAAAAATCTCGGGTGGATGATGTAATTGTGGGCAATGCTGTTCCGGAGGCGGAGCAGGGTTTGCAGGTGGGCAGGATCATTGCTGCCCGCGCACTGGGCCATCAGGCTCCGGGGATAACCGTCAATCGTTATTGCGCATCAGGACTCGAATCCATTGCCATTGCTACAGCTAAAATACGATCAGGTATGGCAGATTGTATCATTGCCGGCGGGGTAGAGAGCATGTCATTTGTTCCGCTGGCCGGTTGGAAGGCTGTTCCTTCATACGCCATTGCCAGTGAAGAGCCTGATTACTACCTAAACATGGGATTAACAGCGGAAGCTGTGGCCCATGAATATGGGATTTCCCGTGCTGAACAGGATGCGTTTTCACTTGAGTCTCATCAGAAAGCAGCTCAGGCCATAGCACAGGGCTATTTCAAACCGGGTATTTTGCCGGTTACTGTGAATGAGGTTTACCTCGATGAATCAGGGCGTAAGAAAAACCGTTCATTTGTGGTAGATACCGATGAGGGTGTTCGCACGGATACTTCACTCGAAGGCTTGGCAAAGTTGAAACCTGCTTTTGCCCAGGGAGGAACTGTGACTGCCGGAAATTCCTCGCAGATCAGTGACGGAGCAGCATTTGTAGTGCTGATGAGCGAGAACATGGTTAAGGAACTCGGTATTCAACCCATTGGCAGGCTCGTGCATGCAGCTGTAGCAGGCGTTAACCCGAGGTTGATGGGGATTGGTCCTGTTGAAGCCATTCCAAAGGCATTGAGGCAATGCGGCATGAATCTGGATCAGGTTGATCTCATGGAACTCAATGAGGCATTTGCAGCACAATGTCTGGCTGTGATGCGTCAGTTGGAACTTGATCCCGGCAGGGTTAATGTAAATGGCGGCGCCATTGCACTCGGACATCCTTTGGGATGCACAGGAGCTAAATTGACTGTTCAATTGTTAGGCGACCTGAAGAGACTCCGTAAAAAGTATGGGATTGTTTCTGCCTGTGTTGGCGGTGGCCAGGGAATAGCAGGTATTTTTGAGCATTTTGACTAATTGCAATATTGTTGCAAAAATATTTGCAATGTTGTTGCAAATATTGATTATTTTCTTAGATTTGACCTTCAATTCCATTCATGAGGTCATTGCTGCTTATACTGCTCATATTTTCTTTTTCATCCCGGGTAACAGGACAGTGTATCCTGCGTGTTTCAGGAGTGGTAAAGGATGCAGATACCCGCAGCGTACTTCAGGGGGCCACTGTAACGATAACAGAACTTAAGCTGACAGTTCAGACAGACAGTTCTGGAAACTATGTTTTTTCAGGAGTTTGTCCGGGTGACTATACCCTGCTCATAAGCCATGCGGATTGTCAGGCTATGGCTTTTCATTTCCACCTAAAGGAAGATTACATTCAAAATGCGCAACTGTCGCATACTGAAAATGTATTGAAGGAGGTTGTGGTTGTAGGGGCAGCCGGGGTTAGAAACGAAGGGATGACAGGAGAGCTCAGGGGAAGGGACCTGGCATCTACCCGGGGATTGTCTTTGGGAGAATCACTGCAGCGCATAACTGGTGTTTCCGTCTTACAAACGGGTAATAACATCTATAAGCCGGTCATACAGGGATTGCACAGCAGCAGGGTGCTTATTTTAAATAACGGAATCCGGCAGGAAGGTCAGCAATGGGGCAGTGAACATGCACCTGAAATTGATCCATATGTGGCCAACCGGTTAACCGTTATCAAAGGTGCATCCTCTGTGAGGTATGGTGGTGATGCAATAGGTGGAGTTGTGTTGGTTGAACCAAGGTTGTTGCAATATAATCCGGAGTTGAATGGCGAATTGAACCTGGCTGCATTTTCCAACAACCGTCAGGGTGTTTTATCTGCAATGTTTGAAGGGGGCCTCAACAAATCTGGTCAGAATGCCTGGCGGTTACAAGGAACTGTCAAGCGGGGCGGAAATGCCAGGACGCCTGCTTACTGGCTGGAGAACAGTGGTGTGGAAGAGTTTAACATGTCTGCTGCTGCGGGATGGAAGAAAAGGGATAAGGGTCTTGAGCTTTTTTACAGCTTATTTAATACCAGGCTTGGAATTTTTACGGGTTCTCATATCGGTAACCTGACTGACCTGGAAAATATCATCCGAAACGGAGAGCCACCGGTGTATATCCGCGATGCTGCATTCAGCTACCAGCTTGACCGCCCCTACCAGGCTGTACAGCATCAGTTGTTTAAGGTCAGGGCATTTGCTGAGGAAGCCGGCAAAAGCAGGCTGAGTCTTACACTTTCAACACAGTATAATATACGAAAAGAATTTGACATTACCCGTACTGAGAGAGATAATCCCCAGCTCGAACTTAATCTGTTTACTACGATGGCTGACCTGGTATGGGAGCATTTCAGGCACAAAAAAATAAGGGGTTCGATGGGCTTCAATACCATGTATCAGCGGAATGATATCAATTACCGGTATTTCGTTCCGAATTACTCATCGCTGGACATGGGCATCTGGGCTGCGGAACGGTTGCAACTGGATAAATGGCAGTTTGAGATGGGGCTCCGTTATGATTACCGCAACAGGTATAGCATTACAGATAACGATAAAGTCCCATTTGACCGTTTAATGGGTAACGCACTGGTATCAGGTGAGCCATACGGGAACCGCATTTTTTCAGGACTTTCCGGTACAAGTGTTGCAGCCTATCAGGTCAACAGCTACCTGCGCGCTTCGATGACTTTTGCCAGCGCCTGGCGTTCTCCACAAGTGAATGAACTGTTCAGTAATGGTCTTCACCATGGTGCAGCCCGTATCGAAAAGGGTGATCCTGCAATCACAACGGAACGTGCAT
>JBILSG010000090.1:0-7840 GCA_044372235.1 Chitinophagaceae bacterium | reverse complement strand
CAACGGAAGAAGCATGGATGTTTATATTGCTAAACTTCGGAAATACCTAAAGGATGACCAAAATGTTGAAATTGTCAACATCCACGGTGAAGGTTTCATGCTGGACATCAAATAACCCCTACTTGTTGTTGGAAAGCTGAATTCAGAACAGCAAATTATCCTGTGGCTTGAATGGTTTTCTGCCAAGGTGTTCGTATGCTTTTGCAGTTACCTCCCTGCCCCTACTGGTTCGCTGAAGGAATCCTTCCTGAATCAGAAATGGCTCATAAACATCTTCCAGGGTTCCTGATTCTTCCCCCACTGCTGTGGCAATGGTTCCGAGACCCACAGGTCCACCTTTGAATTTGTCTATGATGGTAGACAGGATTCTGTTGTCCATCTCATCCAAGCCATGTTCATCCACATGCAGGGCTTTCAACGCATGCCTCGTAATATCCAGTGAAATCACACCGTTACCCAGCACCTGTGCAAAATCCCTGACACGCTTCAGCAGACCATTGGCGATACGGGGGGTAGCCCTGCTCCTGCGGGAAATCTCTCTGGCAGAATCTGAAGTGATTTTTGTATTAAGGATACCGGCAGAACGGGTAATGATCCTTTCGAGCACCTCATTGGAATAGTATTCTAGTCTGTTTTTGATGGCAAACCTGGATAAAAGCGGTGCAGTCAACAACCCACTTCTTGTGGTGGCACCTATGAGTGTAAACGGATTGAGGTTGATCTGGATGGTTTTCGCATTCGGACCACTGTCTATCATGATGTCTATCTTATAGTCTTCCATGGCAGAATACAGGTATTCTTCCACAACCGTACTCAGCCTGTGTATCTCATCAATGAAAAGTACATCGTTCAACTGAAGGCTCGTAAGGAGCCCCGCCAGATCAGCAGGTTTTTCAATAACCGGACCGGATGTTTCCTTGATGCTCACCCCCATTTCCCTGGCAACAATACGGGATAATGTGGTTTTCCCCAACCCTGGGGGACCATGAAAGAGTACATGATCCAAGGCTTCGGAACGCATCTGGGCTGCTTTGATGAAAATGCGCAGGTTTTCTATAATACCAGGCTGACCGGAGAAGTCTTCAAGACTTCCCGGCCTGATAGTATTTTCATATTCAAAGTCGGGAGAACCTCCCGGTTTACCAGCTGGATCAAGATGGGGATTCATGTTCCGGTGAAATTAATGAATACCGCCTAAACGACCACGTTGATCATCTTCCCTTTAACATAAATTATTTTTTTAGGCGACTTGCCTTCAAGCCATTTGACGACTACCGGGTCTGCCATCACCAGCCGCTCGGCCTCAGCCTGTCCGATATTGACATCAAGCTCCATGGTTGTCCGGGTTTTGCCATTGATGGCAACAGGATATTCGCAGGTAGTTTCAACAAGGTATTTTTCTTGGAGTACCGGATATGCCGCATCAAGCACAGACCCATCCTTACCAATACGAGACCAAAGCTCTTCAGCAATATGGGGGGCATAGGGAGAGAGCACTACAAGCAGTTTTTCAAGCAACTCCAATGAATGACATTTGAGATCGGTAAGTTCATTGACGCCAATCATGAAACCACTAACGGCAGTGTTGAATGCAAACTTGGCTGTATCATCCTCAACCTTTTTCATCATCCTGTAAAAGGACTTCCACGCTTCATCCGATGCAGGAGTCTGGTTGAATACAGACCCCTTCTCAGCATCAAAATAAAGTCTCCAGAACTTTTTGATAAACCTGTGCACGCCTTCAATTCCTTTGGTATCCCAGGGTTTATCCTGTTCTACAGGGCCAAGGAACATCTCATACATCCTGAATGTATCTGCACCATATTGTGATACAATATCATCAGGATTAACAACATTAAAATACCGCTTACTCATTTTCTCCAGCCTACTACCACATTTATAAACACCTTCCTCTGTTATAAATGAAGCATCCGCGAAATCAGGCTTCCATTTTTTGAAACCTTCCATATCCAAGTTAAATCCATCTACCAGGGCTACATCTACGTGCAGTTCATCGGTTTCATGTTGGTCCTTCAACCCCAATGAAACGAATTGTTTCGTACCTCTAATCCGATAAACCAATCTGGAATCCCCTCCAATTTTACCCTGATTAACAAGCCTTCTGAAAGGCTCATCAAATCCAATATAACCCAGGTCAAACAAGGCTTTGGTCCACATGCGACTGTAAAGCAAATGACCAACTGCATGCTCCGTTCCCCCAATGTAAAGGTCTACTTGTCCCCAATAATCACTGGCCTCTCTGCTGCAAAACGCTTTATCGTTGCCCGGGTCCATGTACCGGAGAAAATACCAACTACTACCAGCATAACCAGGCATGGTATTTACCTCACGTATGCCACCTCCATATTCAACCCAGTCAGGAAGATTGGCGAGCGGACCTTGTGCATCCGGACCAGGCTTAAGGTCTAACAGTTCAGGTAACAAAACCGGAAGATTCTTTTCATCAAGCGGTACGGCCATGTCTCCATGCCACACTATCGGGAATGGCTCACCCCAATAACGTTGTCTACTGAATGCGGCATCCCGAATTTTGTAATTGGTCTGTCGCTTACCAATACCAGTTAATTCGATTTTCTCTATTGCCACAAGTATGGCATCACGCATAAGGAGTCCTGTTAGAAACCCACTATTCTCAAGAATTACATCTTTGGTGGGATTGGCATCATCACCATTGAATGCCGCACCGATAATATTGGTTACAGGAATATCAAAATGTTTGGCAAACTTAAAATCCCTTTCATCACCACAAGGAACAGCCATGATTGCACCCGTTCCATATCCTGCCAACACATATTCACTGATCCACACAGGAATTAGCCTGTCTTCAAAAGGATGCTTAACAAAAGCACCACTGAAAACACCGGTAATTTTTTTCTCAGCCATACGCTCCCGTTCGCTCCGGCTGTTTACATATTCCAAGTATTTGTTTACAGCCTCTTCCTGCTCAGCAGTTGTTATTTCTTGAACAAGAGACAGTTCGGGCGCAATAACCATGAAATCAACCCCAAATATTGTATCAGGCCTGGTAGTGTATACGCGAAGCTGCTTCCCAGTGGCAAGCGGATTGGATGAGACCAAACTGAAATCAATTTCAGCACCAAAGCTTTTACCGATCCAGTTCGACTGCATTTCTTTCATGCTGTCGCTGAAATCTACCGTTTGTAATCCATCAAGCAACCTTTCAGCATACTCAGTAATCCGAAGGTACCACTGGCGTAGTTTTTTCTTGATGACGGGATGCCCGCCACGCTCACTGACCCCGTTGATAACCTCATCATTTGCAAGCACTGTTCCCAATGCTTCACACCAGTTCACCTCTCCCACACCACAATAGGCCAGTCTGTATTGCATCAATATGGCCATTTGAGCTTCTTGGTCAAACCCAGACCACTCTATTGCCGTGAAGGATAACTTTCGGTTACCTGGACAAACCTGACCTGCATTACCCTCTGCATTAAAAATGGAAACAAGGTCAGCAATTCGTCTTGCTTTTTGCTGTGACCGATCGAACCAGCTGTCAAACAACTGCAGGAATATCCATTGGGTCCACTTGTAGTAATCTGGATTGGAAGTCCTAACCTCACGATCCCAGTCGTAAGAGAATCCGATTTTATCCAACTGAGACCTGAAAGTATCTATATTGGCGTTTGTTGAAACTGCAGGTGGGATTCCATGCTCAATGGCATACTGCTCAGCAGGCAATCCGAATGAATCATACCCCATGGGATGCAGCACATTGAAACCTTTCAGGCGCTTGTACCTGCTGAATACATCACTGGCAATATATCCAAGTGGATGGCCCACATGCAAACCAGCCCCACTGGGGTAAGGAAACATGTCCAGCACATAGTATTTGGGCTTAATGCTGTCATTACTTACTTTGTATGCATTGGTTCTTTGCCAGTGCGCCTGCCATTTCTTTTCTATTTCCCTGAATGCATACTCCATGTCAATCCTGTTCTGATATGTTATTTAATAATTTAACCTTGCTAATCAGCGAAGCAAAAATACATAAACGCTTTAAAATTGCTATTTTTGATATTCCTTACGGTTACGGGGAAAATTAAAATCGTAAACTATGGCAGCAGTCAGCAAAGCATCCATGAAAAGAAGCAAACCATCCTATTTCATGTCCATTTTAGGCGTGGCGTTGGTTTTGTTTATACTCGGCATGCTAGGATGGCTCGTCATCAATGCCAGCAAACTGGAAAGTTACTTCAAAGGCAGCGTTCAAGTCAATGCCTTTATAAGAGAAGGTAGTCCACAAAATGAAATTGATGCAGTCAAGACCATAATCGAAAGCCGACCCTATGCCAAAAACGTGCAGTACGTTACCAAGGAGATGGCAAGAGAAAAGTTTATTGGGGACGGGAATGAAGACTGGAACAAAGTTCTTGATTATAATCCGCTCCCGGCCAGCATTGACTTTTTTCTTGAACCAGAATATGTCAATAAAGATAGCCTCAACAATATTACTGCAGACATCAAAAAAAGCTTTATCATCAGCGAAGTGAAATACCCTGATGCCGTTGTCAGTAACCTGAACAATATTGTTAGGAAAGCAGGATTCTTTCTGCTTGCCCTTGCAGGAACACTGGCACTTATTGTTATTATCCTGATTGACAATACCATTAAACTGGCCATGTTCTCGAACAGGTTCCTGATAAAAACCATGCAAATGGTTGGCGCCACCAGGTGGTTCATTTCAAAACCTTTTGATTCCAAAGCTGTCATCAACGGACTAATCAGTGCAGCGCTGGCTATTGGAGGAATCATGGTCATTATCTATGGTGTGGAAAACTGGTGGCTGCCTGAAATAAAGGCACTCAGAGACAATGCCATGCTGATGCTGCTTTTTTTCATGCTCATACTGATTGGCATCAGTATAACATTCATCAGTACGCACCGCAGTGTGACCAAGTATCTCAAAATGAAACTCGACGACTTATATTAATCAACTTCTCATGAATACAAAAAACAACACCCTTTTCGGAAAAGACAACCTGCTTTGGATGCTTATAGGTATCATTGTTATCATCCTCGGATTCGTACTCATGAGCGGTGGGAAAAATGAAGACCCCAATGTTTTTGATGTTGATCAGGTGTACAGCAAAACCAGGATCACTATTGCACCCATTCTCATCATGGCAGGATTACTTATTGAAGTTTATGCCATCATGAAGAAAAGTAAATAGCAGGCATGACCAATGTTGAAGCCATTGTCATTGCCATAATCGAGGGCATTACAGAATTTCTGCCTATTTCATCTACAGGTCATATGGTGATTGCTTCGTCCTTTATGGGGATACAAGAAGAGGCTTTTACCAAATTGTTTGAAGTAGTTATTCAATTGGGTGCGATACTTTCTGTTGTGCTGCTATATTGGAAAAAATTTTTCAACATCAACAGAGTTGGTTTCTATGTCAAACTCCTGATTGCAGTAATACCGGCCTTAATTTTTGGTGGATTATTGAAAAAGCATATAGATCAGGTATTGGAAAATCCGCTTTTCATAGCTGTTGTCATGCTTGCAGGTGGAATAGTTTTGTTATTTGTTGACCAGTGGTTCAAACAAGCCGATATTAAAGATGAAGAACACATCAGCAACAAAAAAGCATTGATAATAGGCTCATTTCAGGTGCTTGCAGTGATTTTCCCAGGTCTAAGCAGGAGTGCTGCTACGATCATCGGTGGCATGCAACAAAAGCTCACAAGACCACTGGCAGCAGAATTCTCCTTCTTTCTTGCTGTTCCTACCATGATGGCAGCAACAGTAAAATCAATTTATGATATCTGGAAAGAGGAACCTGAAATACTCAATTCAGCAGGAATACAAACCCTTGCAGTGGGAAGTACAGTTGCATTTATTGTAGCGCTGCTGGCCATTCGTTTTTTACTGAAGTTCTTACAACACAATGGCTTCAGGGTTTTTGGTTGGTACAGGATTGCATTGGGTACTATTTTGATAATTCTTATCGGCTTTAAACTAGTTTAACTTACTTAAAATCATTTTTCATACCTTTCTGACAACATTTAAGTATATGCAGTCAGAAAGAAAGAAAATCCAGCGCGCTTGGTCTATGTACGACTGGGGAGCGAGTACATATAACCTTGTTATCACTTCTACCATATTTCCGGCATATTATGTTGCTGTTACTGCCAGTGATATCCCCGGTGAATTATCCTATGTAGACTTCTTCGGATACAAGATTATCAATACCGCATTGCAAAATTTTGCGCTGGCAGCAGTATTTTTACTTGTTTCCATTATGTCTCCGGTTTTGTCGTCAATTGCTGATTACAGGGGAAACAAAAAAGCATTCATGCGCGCATTTACCCTGTTGGGTTCTTTATCCTGTATGGGATTGTTTTTCTTCACACCAGAAAGGGTTGAACTGGGCATCCTGATTTTCTCGCTTGCAGCGCTGGGTTTTTGGACCAGCTGGGTATTTTACAATTCCTATTTACCTGACATTGCCCTGCCGGAAGAAAGAGATCAGGTAAGTGCCAAAGGGTTTGCTATGGGATATATAGGCAGCGTGCTGCTCCAGCTGATTTGTTTTGTCATCATTTTAAAACCTGATCTTTTCGGAATAGGGCATGACAAGACACTGGGACCAAGAATCTCTTTCCTGCTTGTGGGCCTCTGGTGGCTGGGCTTTGCACAAATTACCTTCCGGGCACTCCCCTCCAATACTGCATCAAATAAACAACTGAAAAAACACATCATTGTCAATGGCTTTCATGAGCTTCAATTGGTTTGGCAACAGGCCAGACTTTTCCCTGCCCTCAAAAGGTTTTTGATTGCATTTTTTTTCCTCAGTGTGGGTGTTCAAACGATCATGCTTGTAGCAGCTGGCTATAGTAAGAAAGAAATCTTTCCAAAAGACGAAGATGAACCAAAACTGATCCTGACTATCATCCTGATTCAACTGGTAGCCATCATTGGTGCCACACTACTAAGCAAACTCTCGCAACGCATTGGCAACTTACCTGCAATGCTAACTACGATAGTTTTCTGGGTAGGTATCTGTATATGGGGATATTTCATCACGTCGCAAACAGAATTTTATATACTGGCAGCCTGTGTGGGCCTGGTTATGGGAGGCATACAGTCGATCAGCAGAAGCACGTATTCCAAGCTTATCCCCGGCACAACAGACACCACATCATTTTTCAGCTTTTATGATGTCACAGAAAAACTTGCGCTCACGCTGGGTTTGTTTCTTTTTGCATATAATGAAGAGTTTACAGGCAGCATGCGCAATTCAATACTGGTTTTAATGGTATTTTTCATCATCAGTTTTTTTGCACTCTTACATACAAAAGCAGCTGTAACAAAAGAAAAATATGCAAGTTTATTCCATAGAAACTGAACAATTCAGACTGGATGGTGGGGCTATGTTTGGCGTTGTGCCCAAGGTTATCTGGAACAATCTCAATCCTGCCGATGAAAATAACCTTTGTCCGTGGAGTATGCGCTGCATGCTTGTTGTAGACGGCAACAGGAAAATCCTGATTGATACAGGAATGGGGAATAAACAATCTAAAAAGTTTTTCAGCCATTACTATCCTTTCGGCAATGCCACTCTCCTGACCTCATTACAAGCGCATGGCTTTAATGCAGAAGACATAACGGATGTAATCCTTACGCATTTGCATTTCGACCATTGCGGAGGCGCTGTGAGCCTAATCAATGGCGTATACAAACCAACATTCCCAAATGCAATCTACTGGACCAGCGCTGAACACTGGAAATGGGCTACAGATCCCAATTCGCGGGAAAAGGCTTCTTTTTTGAAAGAAAACATCATGCCAT
>JBILSG010000089.1:0-7858 GCA_044372235.1 Chitinophagaceae bacterium | reverse complement strand
AGTCTTTTCGTTTAGCTGCCGGGAAATGTGCGAAAATGAGCACCAGGGCATCAAAAGCGGCATCCGGATAATCCACTGCTTCCATATCGCAGAGGTCGTATTGGATGGAAACGCCTCGTTTTTCTGCCAGTAGCAGTGCTTTTTTGCGTCCTTCTTCACTGATGTCGAAAGCAGTGACCTGCCAACCCTGCTGAGCGGCAAAAACACCATTGCGGCCTTCGCCATCTGCCGGAACCAGCATGCTGCCGGGTTCCAATTGCATGAGGCATTGTTTGAGCCAAGCATTGGGTTCGGTTCCATAAGCATATTCCTGCTCGGCATAACGTTGGTTCCAGAATTCTTTGGTCATGGTGGTTTGGGTTGTTAATTATTTAATCCATATTCCTGTGCACTGTAAATTCCACGTTTACCACTGCTGGCAAAAGCAGCGAAACAAGCGATAAGCATATAAATCCAGTGTTCGGTTCCAAAGAGTTCAATGCCCATAACAACACAGGCCAGCGGCGTATTAGCAGCACCTGCAAAAACGGCAATCAGTCCGAGACCGGCAAACAGATTAACCGGTGCACCTGCAAAAGCAGCAAGGGTATGTCCGAGTGCAGCACCCATAAAAAATAAGGGTGTCACTTCACCACCTTTAAAGCCCAAGTTCAACGTAATGGCTGTGAGTAAAAGTTTCCAAAACCAGCCCAGGGGGTCAATGTGGTTGGACTGAAAACTAGATAGGATGCTGATGCCATTGCTATTGGGGCTTTCAACACCCAGTCCGAGGTAATCATAAGTTCCCAGCAGTTCACTGATGCCCCAAACAAGTAAACTGGCTGCAACCACTATCAGATAAGGATTCGGGATAAATTTTTGGGTGGTTGACTTTATGCCATCGGCTACCTTGACAAATAGCCTGGCAGTGAGTCCGAATACCATGCCGGCGCCCATCACTTTCAAAAGCAAAATGGGTTCAAAAGGTAAAAATGAAAAAGTAGTGGTGGTAAATTGAATGGCATAAGGTGTGTGATCAATTCCTGTGATTTGCACGGTCTGATCTGCCAGTAAAGCAGCAAGCAGACAAGGAAATAATGAACGCCAGTGAATACTGCCAATCCGTGTGAATTCAATGGCAAATACCGCACCTGCCAAGGGTGTTCCGAAGACCGCGCCGAATCCTGCTGCAGCTCCGCATCGCAGAATGACTTGTTGCTGGTATTTTTCGAGTTGAAAAAACCGGAATGGAAGACCGGCAATGCTGCCTCCAATCTGCACGGCAGTTCCTTCTCTTCCGGCTGAACCTCCAACCAGATGTGTCAGCACCGTGGTGAACAGGATCAGCGGCGACATCCTTGCAGGTACTTTTGTTGATGGATTCTGAATGGCTGCAATGATAAGGTTGTTCCCTTTGCCGGAATCTTTGCCATGTTTGTAAAGCCAGGTGATTAGCATGCCAGCAAGGGGCATCAGAAAGATCAACCAGTGGTTCGACTGAAAAGTTAAAGTTGATTTATCCAACAGCCAAAGAAAAAGAGAAACTATTAGTCCGCTTGCTACTGATACTGGCACAATCAGCCAACCCCATTTCAAGAATTCAAAAAACTTCTGAATGTATTTCCTGTATTCAGACGAGATGCTCATCAGGCAAATATATTCAAGTTGTTTTATTGAGCATCATGCAAAAAATCCGTTTGCATCAACATATTGAAATTGATATGATACAAACGGATTCCATTTGGCACATCAACCTTCCTCAAAAGAATAACTGGGTTCTTCGATGGTCAGCTTGTTCTGCACCATGGTGATGCCTGGGGCATTCCATGCCGCGGTCTCAGCATCTTCTTTTTCAGCCATTGATCTTACTGATCCATACAAAGTTACCTTGCTTCCGCTTACATCTACTGTAACCCGATTAGCATCAACAGTTGCACTTCTGTGAAATGCAGAGGCAATTTTCGCTTTGATGTCTTTGGCTTCCAATTTTGGTTTAACTACAATGAGGTTTGCCACAGACCTTACACCTGCAAGGTTTTCAATGGCTGTTTTGGCATTGATGCGCTGGAATTCCCATTCCACCTCACCTTCCAATTTTACATAACCATCTTCTACTTTTACTTTGATTTGTTCCTTCATCAGAGGTGTATGCCATTTGAGAGCATTGACAATCGCTGCAGCAATTTCAGTGTCTGATTTCACATTGGTCTTGGATACACCAATTTGAATGTCTTCTGCAATTGCTTTGACACCGGAAACCTTTTTGGCTGCTTTTTCCGCCATCAGTTTTTTGGAATAGGAATCTACCTGTCCGGATAAGGTTACGACCCCATCTTTCACCGTAACCCCAATTTCATGGGCAATGAGGAAAGGTTCCCATTTCAGTTCGGCCATAACATCCTGCTGGATTTGTGCATCTGTTTTCATGATTTGAATTTGTTTTGTGGGTGAACAATAGGCGTAAAATTCAAGCAAAGAGATTCCACACACAATGATGCGTAGCTAATCAGGGATTGATTTAAGTCATAAAAAAAGCCCCTGCTTTGCGGCAGGAGCTTTTAGCGGATTGGATTTATGGATTAGTTCTTGATCACTTTCAAATTGCCACTGTTGCCATTGGGGTTGAACACTCGGATCATATAAATGCCTTTTGACAACCTTGAAAAATCAAGCGTGGTGTTGGTGTTGGCGGTTTGTTTGGAGAACATGCGCTTGCCGTTCATGTTGTACACCACCACCTCAGAACTGCCCTTGAAGCCGCTGAGGTTGAGGTTGAGTGTATTTTGTACTGGATTGGGGAATCCGGCTATCAACTTGTTGTACGCTTCGGTGGCAACTGGAATACCAGCATTAGCAGTGCCTGCACCCACATCAGCAAGTCTGGTTGCTGTACCCAAGGCTACGCGCAGGGTATAGCAGCTATTGGCATTGAATGTACGTGTGTTGGTTGGGTAAACACGAACATAATAGGTGCCCGGTGTCATGGTGCGGGTTATGGTTTCATTGGTGGTTCCGCCATTGGCAGAAGTTACTAGAACAGTTGTACCGTTGGTGTTGACCAATCGTAGGTTATAATTAGCAGGCAGGGTAGTAAGCGTGATGGTAATTGTTCCACCGGTGGTGATGGTGAACCGGTAGTGGTCCACATCACTGCCTACATTGATCAAGCCGGTTACGTTGGTATTGAACGGGATCACAGCAGAACCTGCAGTTGTATTATTGGTTGCATTGTCCAATGCATTGGCACAGCTGGGAGAGGTGGTGATGAAATTGGCCTGGACAAAACTTCCGGTTCCGGCTGGGCAGGTTGCTTGTACCCTCCAGTTGTAGGCTGTACCCTGAACAAGTCCGGTTAAGCTGGCAGTTGTACCTGCTTGTGAAGCAGTAAGGAGCGTCCAGGTAGCCGCTGCATTGGTCTTGTATTCCACACGATAGCTGGTGGCATTGGCAACAGCTGTCCAGCTAATGGCTGCACTGTTATTGGTGATAGAACCGGTGGTGAGTCCGGTTGGATTACCGCAATTCACCAAGGTGGTGAAGTTGGCAGCTTGCACATAATTACCGGCTCCAGCAGCGCAGGTGGCGCGTACCCTCCAGTTGTAAACTGTGGCTCCTGTAAGTCCGGTCAGACTGGCTGTAGTGCCTGCCTGGGCTGCATTCAGTACAGTCCAAGTGGCTGCTGTATTCAATTTGTATTCCACTGCATAGCTGATGGCATTCGGGACGGCCGTCCAACTCAATGCTGCACTGCTGTTGGTGATGGAACCGGTGGTAAGACCGGTGGGATCACCGCAGAGTGGCGGTGTAGTAATGGAGAAATTGGTGTTGCTGATGTCGAAGAAGATGTTGCCGATGGCTTCAATCTTGATCCTTGCTGTAGTGCTGAGTGTATTGGGAATCACTACTGCCTGGCTGCCATCATTAGGCGTGCTTTCCAAAAGCACAGTGGGGAAGGTTTGTCCGCCATCGGTACTCAGTGAAATCTTCACATTGGCGCAGTTGATGGGTGCGAGGTTGGTGCTGTTGACCGTCCAGGTAACAGTTTGTGTAGAACCCCCTGCCCAGCTGACAGCAGTATTGGGGGCGGAAACACCAAACGGACCGGCAGTGCCATTGACCGTTACAACCATATCAGCAAAAGATGTTTGTCCCACTTCAGGAACCGTAGAATTGTACGGTGCGTTATCCCAAACGGTCAGCCTGAAGTTCAAGGTACGGGCCACTGAGCTGAGGGCTTCTATGTTGGCGCCGGCATCACCGCCTGCAAGCGGACCGGTAACGGCTGCTCCGGCAAGGATGGTGGCTAGTCGAGGAAACAAACGTGTGGGTGAAGTGGTTGGCTTGAAGGAAATCCAGTTGGGACCGGTTGTTTTGGTGGCACTGGCCACACTGGATGCACCGGTGGTTGTGGAGTTATCGTTCTGTTCCCAGCTGTATGTCAGCACATCGCCGTCGGCATCTGTTGCATTGCCCGTTAAAGCGAAGGGGGTACTTCTGGGGATCGTATAGTTGGTAAGGGGTGCCACAACGGGCGTTGTATTGTTACCCGCAATGCTTACTGTTGTTCCACAGGTTTTGGCCAAAAGGTTGTTTTGAATCTGTTGGATCGATGCCTGGTGGAACACATCAATGGAATGGGGGGCAACGTCTTGTCCGGTGATACCTGCATAACCCATGATGGTGATGCCTGATCCCACTTCCTTGTTGACACCAGTACCTTCCAAGCTGTGGGAGAAGGTATGGTTGGCACCTATTTGGTGGCCAATTTCATGGGCTACATAGTCGATGTCGAAATTATCGCCTTGGGGAATGCCATCTGCAGGGGAGGTGATACCACTGCCTTTGCCATTGGCCGTTCCGATTTTGTTGACGCAAATGCAACCGATACATCCGGCATTGCCACCACCGCCACTCGCTCCAAACATATGACCAATATCGTAATTGGCTTCACCCACATTAGCAATCAGCGCATTTTCCAATTGCACATTCCAGTTTCCGAGTGTGGTATAAGGGTCTGTGCCACCATTGTAATAAATGACGTTGGTGGTGTTTGAAATCAGGTTGAGGTGCATCGCCAGGTCTTTTTCGAAGATGCCGTTGCAACGGGTGAGGGTATTGTTGAAGGCTGCGAGAACCAAGCCTACTTGTGCAGAACTGGTAGCACCGAAAAAGTTAGCATATTCACCGTTGCAGGACAAGGCGAGGCGGTAGGTTTTCAGGTTACCGCCTGAACGGGCAATGCTGAATTCCTGACCCACCTGCTGATTGAGTGCATTGGCAAGGTTTCTATCGGCTGTATTGCAAGTCCATGGCATCTGTCCGGCTTTGCGTTGCGCCTTGAAAACCGCATAAACGGGTTGGTCTGCAGCGTATGATTCGATGTATTCATCTTCCCGGTTGTTGGTGCGCATGACCATCGACTGGATGCCTTGTGCAGAAATGCTCAGTTTTACAGTTGCGCTGGGGTCTGTGATACCTTTTCCGGAAAAGGAACGGATATCCGGAAAACGCTCTTGCAAGGCAGGTTCAAAGTTGGATGCTTCCACGAGCTCAAAAGTTTCCAGTCCGCCATCTGCATTGGGTAGGGTGATGGTGGTGGCGGATTTTGTTCTCGCTGTGCCGGCAACAGACATCATTTCCTGTCTGAAAGCAGCCATGTTGAGGTCAAACAGCTTGTAGTTAGCCGGGAATGAAGCCCTTTGTGCAGCCCTGTTGGCTGTAATCTGCACCACGCCGGCATCGCGGCTTGTCCAGAAATTGTTTTGTTGGGCATTGGCCAATTGAAGGGTGAACATGGCCAATAGGCCGAAAACCAGCTTTCTCATAAATGTCTTTTTTCAGGGGCACAAAACCGCCCGTTTTCATTGATGGGGTGATGAATAAATTCCTGCCGGTGGCACTTGACCACAGACAACAGTTTCAATAAGATAACAGGATTTTTGGAGGAGTCAGGTTATTGTCCTGATAGGAGCAGTTTATAGTAGGTAACCATCCGTTTCAGGTCTGTCACGCCAATCCGCTCATCAATGCCATGGAAACCCTTGGCATTTTGGATGGGCGTGAAATTCAGGACGGCATCACTGAAGCCCCTGAAGTACCTTGAATCGGTTGCACCTACCACAAGATAGGGAGAAACCAGCACATTGGGTACTGTTTTGTGGATGATTGACGTCATCTGTTTGAAGGCCGGATGGCTGGAAGGAGTAGTGGTAGAGGGCTCCATCAGCGAAATAGTCTGTTTGGTTACGGTCACCCTTTCATCATTCACTGCTTTTTTGACGAAGGCAACTACGTCATCGCTGCTTTCACCAGGCAGGATCCGGCTGTTGAAGGTCGCTTTGGCCACGGTTGGAATGACATTGTCTTTGATCCCCGCTTTCACGATGGTAGGTACCAGCGTGGTATGGATCATGGCGTTTGTCTGGTTGTTTTGCTCCATTTGGCTCTCGATAGTTCCTTCAAAGAGCCAGCGGTTGGCCATAGCCATCCGGCCCATGAAAGAGGTGGAACCGATTGTGTTGCCGAGCATTTCAATCACCGGTGTAGTGAAACGGGTTGGCATTTGGTTGGCCCTGATGTTGACGATGGCTTTGTTGAGCACATCAATGGCGGTTTCCTTGGAAGGCATGGATGAATGTCCACCGGGGATTTCCACTGCAATATCTATGTTGACATAACCCTTTTCGCCCGTTCCAACTACTGCAACAGGCCTGTTCAGGTCTTTGAATTTTTCCGAATCAATCATCCCCCCTTCATCAACTACCAAAGCTGGTTTGATGTTGTTGTCGTTGAACCATTTTGAAAAAACTTTGGCTCCCCTTCTGCCGGAGATCTCTTCATCATGTCCGAAACAGATATAGATAGTGCGTTCAGGTGTATGGTTTGCCTGCAGCAGCTCTTCAGTAGCCTCCATGATGGCCACGGCAGAACCCTTGTCATCCACTGCACCCCTTCCCCAAATGGTATCCTGGCTGATGAGTCCGCTGAAAGGAGGGTGTGTCCATTTGCTCTCCGCAACTGCTTCAACCGGCACAACATCTAGGTGGGCCATGATCACATGCGGTGCAGCATTGGTGTCTTTTCCTTTCCATTTGAATACGTAGCTGAATTCGCCGAAAACCATGCGTTCCAGCTTGCTGTGCATCAATGGGTAGGTCGTTTCCATGAACGACTTGAATTGCGTGAATTCAGTTGTGTCTATCGCGAGGGTATCGCCAAAGGAAATGGTTTTGATCTGAATGGCCCTACTCAGGTGTGCCGCAGCAGAATCGTGTTTGCCGATGGAAACTGAATTTTCACCAGCAGGAGCTGCTGATTTGAAGCGGAATGTATTGAAAATGAGGACAGAAAGCAATACAAGCAGGAAGCCCAACAGGGAGAGAATAATTTTCTTAGTCATGGTTTTGCAAATCAAAACCAAATATATCAATTATTCAATCCCTTTATTTAAGTTTATACCCTTAAAACAAACTAAACATGAAATACAAAAAAGTGGCCATTACCGTTTTCACCGTGCTGATTACCCTGATGGTGGTGATGAGTGGTGTGATGAAACTTTCTGGATTGAAGGAAGCTGTTGATACATTGACCAAGGTAGGTGTTGGTGATTACATCAACCTGCTCGGAATCATGGAAATTCTATTTGCTGGTCTCTTCATTTATCCTGCCACCCGGAAGCTGGGGGTATTGTTTCTGACCGCTTATTTTGCGGGTGCTATGGCAACCGACCTTTCACACGGAATGCCGGTTATTAATGCAGCATTTACATTGGCATTGGTATGGATTGCAGCATTCTTGAACGACCGCAGCATATTCCTACAGGAAAAAAAATAAACGCAGTTGGCCTTAATCAATTCGTGCTTGTAGAAGGTCAAGGAGT
>JBILSG010000088.1:0-7886 GCA_044372235.1 Chitinophagaceae bacterium | reverse complement strand
GTTACATCTTCAACCACACCTTTGAGTGTTGCAAATTCGTGGTCTGCTCCTTCAATGACTATACCAGTGATGGCATACCCTTCGAGAGAATTGAGAAGTACCCTGCGTAACGCATTACCAATGGTAACACCATAACCTGGTTCAAGCGGACGAAACTCAAACTGAGCTTCGAAATCTGTCGCTTTCTGAAGGACTATTTTGTCCGGCTGCTGGAAATTTAAAATGGCCATATTTAAATTTCTAATTTACGTGTTGACTTAAACTTAATTAAGTAACGGGTGAATATATATACCAAAAAACCGTTTGCACGGTTTCAGGCAGATTACTTAGAATACAATTCTACAATCAATTGCTCCCTGATATTCTCTGGTACATTCTCCCTTTCAGGATATGCTACGAAAGTACCGGAAAGAGATCCTTCATTGAAATCAACCCATCCAATTTTAGGGTTACGTGGTCTCATGAAAGATTTAATGTTTGCACTTTCCCTGCTTTTGTCGGCTATTGATATAACATCACCCGGCTTCAACTGAAATGAAGGGATGTTAACCACTACATCGTTAACCATGATATGCTTGTGAGATACAAGTTGACGAGCAGCAGGACGAGAAGGAGAAATACCCATGCGGTAAACTGTATTATCAAGTCTAGCTTCGAGTAATTTAATCAGGTTTTCACCTGTTACGCCTTTCAATCTTGCAGCTTCTTCAAATGTTTTGCGGAACTGACGCTCAAGAACACCATAGGTATATTTTGCTTTCTGCTTTTCTTTGAGCTGAACAGCGTACTCACCCAACTGCTTGCGCTTGCGCAAAGCACCATGTTGTCCTGGAGGGTTACTGTTTTTATCCAGATATTTTCCGTTTCCGAGAATTGGTTCTCCAAATATTCTGGAGATTTTTGTTTTTGGACCAGTGTAACGTGCCATGAAATTTGTTATTTGTTGATTTTTTAGTTTGAATAACTGATTATTAAAAAATCATAAAACTGAATCAGCTACCCTTTTGAATATGATTAAAAATTAAACACGACGCTTTTTAGGAGGACGGCAGCCGTTATGGGGCATAGGAGTGATATCCTTGATCATAACAACTTCGATGCCTGAATTAGCCAACGCACGAATAGCACCTTCACGTCCGGCACCTGGACCCTTAACATAAACATCAACACGCTTTAGGCCTGCTTCCAGAGCTACCCTTGCACAATCCTGAGCGGCCATTTGCGCTGCGTAAGGAGTATTCTTCTTAGATCCTCTGAAACCCATTTTACCAGCACTGCTCCAAGAGATAACCTGTCCGGCCTTGTTGGTCAAACTGATGATAATGTTGTTGAAAGATGCGTTGATGTGCGCATCACCGAAACTGTCGACTTTTACGATTCGTTTTTTCGCAGCAGCTTTAGCGCTGTTTTGTTGTGCTTTTGCCATACATTAATTATAGGTACTCAAAAAATATAACCCTCTCAGGCCCTGTTCAACCCTAACCTGCACCCGGTTTCCGGCATTGAACAGCAAATAACTGGTGCAATATATTGACAATCAGGCTGTGGTATAAACCACAACCCAACTATTTTACTTCTTAGGAGCCTTCTTTTTACCGGCAACTGTTTTACGCTTGCCTTTCCTTGTACGAGAATTGGTTTTTGTACGTTGTCCGCGCAAAGGAAGACCTTTACGGTGACGAAGACCACGGTAACAGGCTATGTCAAGCAGGCGCTTGATAGACATTTGCACTTCAGAACGCAGCTGACCTTCAACCTTGAACTCATTGGTAATGATATTTCTGATGGCATTGAGCTCATCATCATTCCACTGGTTTACTTTCTTGCTGAAATCAATCCCTGCCTTTGACAAAATGTACTGGGCTGTGGATTGTCCGATGCCATAGATATAAGTGAGACCAATCTCACCCCTTTTATTCTTCGGCAAATCAATACCTGCAATACGAGCCATAATCTTTTATTGTATTTAATCGTTTAATTGAGAATTAGATCAACCCTGACGTTGCTTGTAACGCGGATTCTTTTTGTTGATCACATACAGCTTGCCCTTGCGGCGAACAATCTTGCAGTCTGCACTGCGCTTTTTGATGGATGCTCTTACTTTCATATACCTGTTTTGTGCTCCTGAGAGCAGTTTTTATTTATACCTGAAAATTATCCTTCCTCTTGTAAGGTCATAAGGACTCATTTCGACCCCAACCCTGTCACCGGGTAAAATACGGATGTAGTGCATCCTCATTTTTCCGGAAATAGTAGCCAGTATCTCATGCCCGTTTTCCAGCTTTACTTTGAACATGGCATTGCTTAATGCTTCTACGATGTTTCCGTCCTGTTTGATGAGCGCTTGTTTGGCCATAGTTTTTGGGAGCGCAAAGATAACAAAATCAATACAATTGATAAAATTTTCTTTGAGGTTATTTTACCCTTTTTTTAATTGCTCCTTTTACAAAGATATGTCAAAAAAAAGAGGCAGTAAAAAACTGCCTCTAATAAACTGTAAATCAATTAATTACATTCCCGGAAACAAGGGTCTTGCCACTTCACGGAAAGGCCAGGGCACTCCAGCGAGTATAAGGATAAGCGCAATCAGAAAGTACCTGAACGCTTTTTTATACTTTGTTTCATCATCCACAGATTTTTTTGCCATTCCGTGCCCTAATGTTATCATTACAATAGCCAGTATCATTGTAATCGGGTGTTCAACAAGAAAAAATCTGGAAACTTTGTCTTTCATCACTGAACCAAAAGAAGTATAATCTGTACTCAAAAATCCTATCCTACCCAAGGCCCACTGGTACAACCCCAATAACAATGTAATATGTGAAGCGATCATGGCAAACAACCAGATTTTTTTGTCGCCTGCTGCAAATTGCTTTCCGCTTTTCCAGCCTGAATAACTTTTGTAGATTGAGACCAGCAGTAAAATCAGAATAACCCATCTCAGGAGGTTATGCAAGTGTACTAAACCTGTTTGCATAAATGTTAGTTTTATTTTTTCAAAAGTAATGTATGCACACCAATTCTGTAAATAAAACAAGCAATATAAATTGAACAGATCATTCTGTTTATCTTGCAGCATGGCTGCGCTTCAATTCAAAGTAGAAAAAACTGATATCCAATCCAAGGCCCGTGCCGGTACCATTATTACAGATCACGGCATCATTAAAACACCCATATTTATGCCTGTGGGCACTGCAGGAACGGTTAAAGCCGTTTCCCAGCAACAATTGAAAGAGGATGTGGGTGCACAGATTATTTTAGGGAACACCTACCACTTATACCTCCGTCCAGGCCTGGAAGTTCTTCGTTCTGCAGGTGGATTGCACGCCTTCAATGGCTGGGACAGGCCAATATTGACTGATAGCGGCGGATACCAGGTTTTCTCGCTTGCCGCCAACAGAAAAATAAGCGAAGATGGCGTAATGTTTCAAAGTCACATTGATGGCTCCAAACACCTATTCACTCCGGAAAAAGCCATTGATATACAAAGAACAATAGGTGCAGATATCATCATGGCATTTGATGAATGTCCTCCCTACCCGAGCGACTATAAATATGTAAAATCATCCATGGAGCTAACCCATCGCTGGCTCGATAGGTGTTTCAGGCAGATGGAACAAACTGAACCTCATTATGGCTATACCCAAAACTTATTCCCAATAGTACAGGGAGGAACTGAAAAGGACCTGCGTAAGGCTTCCTGTGAATATATTGCTTCAAAAAATGCTGTGGGTAATGCCATTGGTGGATTGAGTGTGGGTGAACCAACAGCCATGATTCATGATTACTGTGCCTGGTCTTGCGAACACCTTCCCGAATCCAAACCACGGTATTTAATGGGTGTTGGCACACCTGCTGACCTGTTGGAATGCATTGCAGCGGGAGTTGACATGTTTGATTGCGTGATGCCCACCAGAAATGGCCGTAATGCCATGCTTTTCACAACGGAGGGCATCATAAATATTGACAATAAAAAATGGGAGACAGATAACAGTGTGCTGGATCCCGGACTGAACAATAACATTTCCGGCTATTACTCAAAAGCATACCTCAGGCATCTTACAAAAAGCAAAGAAATACTAGGATTAACCATCGCCAGTATTCAGAATCTGGCTTTTTATCTGTGGCTTGTAACAGAAGCAAGAGAAAAAATTATCTCAGGTGAATTTTACAGCTGGAAAGACTCAATGCTTCCCCGGATTATGAAGCGGCTTTAGTTGTGAAGACAATTTACAACTAACGGCTAATTCAGGTTAACTCACAATGAAAGAACACAACCTAGTTGCATATTCCTTTCAGGAGATGGATTATAATACCTGCCTCCGAATGCATTGAGGTCGTTGCCAAGACTATAATTCATGTTTCCGATGTTATCAAACAACAAGAATACCGATGTCCTGACCTTCTTGATTTTTCCATTCCAGCTTAACTTTCCAGCCCATAACCTGTATGGATCAGCATAAACAATATTGGCATCTGTAAGGGGAATCCGGCCTGCGTAACTAAAATTCACATTAAGTTCAAGCCTTTTCAAAAAACCAATCTGAGCTGTAAGTCCATATAACTCATCTGGAATTCCAGCTATTCGTTTGCCTGAAAAATCTGTTCCGGCAGAAACATACTGACCAAAGCTGAAGTCATTAAGCGTAAGTGATTGTGTGCACTGAATCCTTTGAAAGAAGCTTCCTGTTGGCCTGTTCAGGAGCAAAATCGACAATTCACCTTCAAAACCTTTTTGGATTGTACTGCCTGCATTGACAAAAAATTCAGCCCCTGCAGAATTGGTTTGCCTGACTATGGCATCTTTCAGGTTGAATTGAAAAAATGCTGCAGTTAGCTGTATTTTCCCCTGATTCGTTAACCACTTCATGCCAACTTCTTTATTCCATCCGTATTCTGCCTGCAATCCGCTGTAGAGTCCGCCCGCACTTGGTCTGATTTCAGCAATGCCCGGAGCAGAATACCCTTTTGATAATTGTCCATATAAACCAAACCCATTCCAAGGTTCAAACATTAGGGCAACCCTGGGTAATAACTGTTGTTTAAAATCAACGGGCACTTTACCATTTGCAGGTAATCCTGTTGTGCGTTCGATACTGTAAGTAAAATTATTTAGGCTAAGCCCTGTTTGCAGTTGGATCATCTTTAAGGGCGACCAGTTAAGTTGTGTAAACAAAAACTGTTGGCGGGCAATAACCTCGTCGCGAACCAGGTTACCGGTTGCAACACCTTGTTTATTGCCTGTACTGTCTATCCTGTATCCACCGCGTTGTATTTCAAAACCACTGACCCATTGTAAAGGCATGGATCCTTTTTGCTCATAAACGACTTTCGTTCTCAGACCTACATTAGATTCAATTCTTTTCTCATAGTTGCTGATAAACGGATTTTTAAAGCTGGTTAATCCAGTTGTAATGGAAGAAACCATCTGCCATTTTTCCCCCATCTTATAGCTATTGGTAAAACCTAAAAGTGCAGTTTGATTGAAGATGGCCGTTTTTTGGGCCTCAGCGGAAGGAAATATACCTGCTGCTGGTCTTGCCTGTCTGGGGTTGGCATTTCGCTGACTTAGGTTCAATCCACCGGGTGTTTCATATTCAAGATCTGTCAGTAAAACCATCAACTCAGAACTCATCTTAGAAGCAGTCTGGGTTTTGAGTCTTAACAAGACATTATCTTTTCGCAAAGCACTTTGATCCCGAAAGCCTGTTGCCTGGGAATGTCCCTGAGAAATGGAGAATGTTATACTTTTCTTATTCAGCTGATATTGAACAGATTCATTAAGGGTACCAAATCTTCCTCCGCTGATCATTCCTCTGAAAGCTGAAGTGTCTGTTGAAAAAGCGGGTAACAAATCACTTCCGCCAAGCAAAACTGCACCACCTGTTCCTGCTCCGTACATACTTCCTGAAGGTCCTTTTATCACTTCGGCCTGCCCGATCATGTTGGCGTCAAGCAAATTGATGTATGTATTCCCACCGGCATCAGTTAAGAGGAAATTATCCAGATACACCTTGATATTCCTTACACCAAACGGCGAACGCAAGAGGCTGCCCCGAATGGAGAGTCTGTAACTCCCTGGAGAACGCTCCTCCATCCTAACCCCTGCAATCTGATTGAGTGCAGGCAAGAGGCTGTAGGTTGAAACGGCCTGTAGTGATTTGCGATTCAGGTAACTTACTGCCGCAGGAATTTTTAAAGTGCCCGCATTGGTTTCATAGCCTTTCAGAACAATACCTTGCATTGATTGAACTGAGTCGGCAGTTTCCTGAGCTGTCACAGATTTGAAAAGAAACAATAAAACAAGTAGTTTAAGCCTCACCATAACAGCATTTGTAGACAAAAAAAAGCCCGGATAAACCGGGCTGTTGATCAAATATCATTATTTAACAAGGTACATGACTTCTTTAACCAGTCTGACTGTTCTGGCTACGTCAGGCAGGTATGCTGCTACCAGATTTGGTGCATAATGCATAGGAGCATCAGCAGCAGTTATCCTGCGGATAGGGGCATCAAGAAAATCAAAGCCTTCTTTTTGTATCCTGTACGTAATTTCTGAGGACACCGATGCAAAAGGCCATTGTTCTTCTACAATAACAAGTCTGTTAGTCTTCTTGACGCTTTCGAGAATTGTCATCCAGTCTAGCGGACGGATTGTTCTCAGGTCAATTACCTCAGCACTTATCCCCTCTTTTTCAAGTTCTTCGGCGGCACCTAAAGCCACTTTCATCATTTTGTTGAAAGAGACTATGGTTACATCACGACCTGCGCGCTTCACATCAGCCTTCCCTATTGGGATGAGGTACTCTCCTTCTGGAACTTCACCTTTGTCGCCATACATAACCTCACTCTCCATGAAAACAACAGGATCATCATCACGGATTGCGCTTTTCAGCAATCCCTTGGCATCATATGGGTTTGATACTGAGATGACCTTCAATCCGGGAATGTTGGCATACATGCTCTCAAAAGCGGTTGAGTGCTGCGCCCCCAATTGACCTGCTGAACCATTTGCCCCCCTGAAAACAATTGGGCAGCCTACTTGACCGCCACTCATAGCCAGCATCTTGGATGCTGTATTGAGAATCTGATCCAGTGGCAATACTGCGAAGTTCCAGGTCATGTATTCCACAATAGGTCTGAGTCCGTTTTGAGCAGCGCCAACAGCAACTCCCGTAAAACCAAGCTCAGCGATGGGGGTATCGATGATACGCTTTGGACCGAATTCATCCAGCATACCCTGACTGACCTTATAGGCACCATTGTATTCAGCGACTTCTTCCCCGAGCAGAAATACCCGCTCATCTCTTCTCATTTCTTCCTGCATCGCCTCTCTGAGGGCTTCACGAAAAGCAATAATTCTAGCCATAGATTCTATTTAAAACTGATGCAAAAGTATTGCAAGAAGCGGATTCAAACAAATAAAAACCCCGCACCTGCGGGGTTGATATTTTTGGCGATACATTCCACGTTGTCATGGTTTCATAGATTGGACGCCATAGGTTTTTCGAGGATTGGAAATGGTTTTGGGTTTGGGATAATGGATATTGCTCTGTCATGTAAATATAAAAAGTGTGTATAATTTGATTCAGCATCTGCGAAAAGGTTTTCAGGAATTACGTATTTACACTTAAATTAATTAACGGTGTGCACGGACAAAACAGTTAATTCCTGAAGAGGATGGTTGCGCTGAGCGGACTGACACTGATGGTTTCCTGAACTTTACTGAACCCGAAATCAGGTGTAACCAATGCATTATCATGCGCAAAAATCTGCCAGCTGCCCGCTTGTAGCGGAATTTTTACAGGCTCAGTTCGGCTGTTATAGATAACCCTGACTTTCTTCCAGTCATCGCCAACAGATTCGCCATTTATGGTAAAGGACAC
>JBILSG010000087.1:0-7964 GCA_044372235.1 Chitinophagaceae bacterium | reverse complement strand
CAGGTGAGATCTCTCCAAGGCCCTTGAATCGGGTTATCTCAGCCTTGCTTCCAATTTTTTGTATGGCTGCCTGCTTTTCCTGCTCTGAGTAACAATAGATTGTCTCCTGCTTATTCCTTACCCGAAACAACGGTGTTTCTAAAATATAAACATGACCATCCCTGACCAGATCAGGAAAAAACTGAAGAAAAAAGGTCATCAGCAATAACCGGATATGCATACCATCAACGTCAGCATCGGTTGCTATGATGATGTTATTGTAACGTAAATCATCCATCCCATCTTCAATATTCAAGGCATGCTGCAACAGGTTAAATTCTTCATTTTCGTAAACCACCTTCTTCGTCAATCCAAAACAATTCAAAGGCTTGCCTCTCAAGCTGAAAACTGCCTGAGATTCTACATCCCTTGATTTTGTAATTGATCCACTGGCCGAATCCCCTTCCGTAATGAAAATTGTACTCTGAAACTGTTTGGCGATATATTCTTCCTTTCCTTTTGCCGGGGGATCTGCATTCAGATGTATTCTGCAGTCCCTCAATTTCCGGTTATGAAGGTTTGCCTTTTTGGCTCTTTCATTGGCCAGTTTTTTGATGCCTGCCAGCTCTTTACGTTCACGTTCACTTTGCTCTATCCGTTTCTTCAATGCTTCAGCAACTACAGTGTTTTTATGCAGGTAATTATCCAGTTCCCTGGAAAAAAATTCAAGCATAAAATTTTTCATGGAAGGCCCGCCTTCATAAATGTATTGTGACCCTAGCTTGGTTTTTGTTTGAGATTCGAATACCGGCTCCTGAACCCTTACAGCAACTGCGGCCACAATACTTTGTCTGATATCTGAAGTATCGTAATCTTTCTTGAAAAAATCCCGAATTGTTTTTACAAATGCTTCCCGAAATGCAAGCACATGTGTACCGCCCTGGGTTGTATACTGTCCGTTTACGAAACTGTATATATCCTCACCATATTCATTGTTATGAGAAATAGCGACTTCAATATCCTCTCCTTTCAGGTGAATTACAGGATACCTTAATTCGTCTTCATTGGCATTGCGGTGCAATAAGTCAAGCAACCCATTTTTGGAAACAAACTTCCTTCCATTGTAATTAATTACAAGGCCTGCGTTCAGGTAACAATAATTCCAAAGCTGTTTATCGATATAGTCGCTGATGAAATGAAAATTTCTGAAGATGCTTTCATCTGGAACAAAAACCACTTCTGTGCCATTAGAGCCACGGGAGGATACTTCCTTGTGCTCTATAACCAGTTCTCCACGTTTGAATTCGGCTGTTTTCTCTTTACCATCCCTAAATGCAGTAACCTTAAAATAATCACTCAGTGCATTAACGGCTTTGGTACCAACACCATTTAAACCCACACTCTTTTGGAAGACCTTGCTGTCATACTTTGCACCGGTATTGATCTTGCTAACCACATCTACCAGCTTGCCCAATGGAATACCCCGCCCATAATCACGGATAGTCACCTCTTTTCCATTGAGGGTCAACTCAATATGCTTTCCATGCCCCATCATGTGTTCATCGATACAATTGTCCATGACCTCTTTAAGCAACACATAAATGCCATCATCCTGACTGCTTCCGTCTCCAAGCTTGCCGATATACATCCCCGGCCTTAACCGGATATGTTCTTTCCAGTCAAGACTCCTGATAGAATCCTCATTATACTCGAAAATGTTATTGTCCTGTTGTTTTGCCATTTTTCTTGTTCGGATAAATTGAATTGGTGTAGTTCTCTTTTTCTTTGGGTCGCAAAGATAAAAGAATAGCAGCTGCATTGAACATGCAGATTTTCAACAGCCGGAATTTAAACCCACTAGTTCAAACCTTTCTTCAGATTTGCAACCTGCTCCTGCAGGTTGTTAACGAGACTTGCCAGCTGACCTACATCCCAGCGCTGTTGCTGGGCAACTTTTGTAATGACCATTTGAGCCTGCCACAATTCCAGGATATCTCCGGCCTGAACATCATAGGGTTGATAGGCCGGATTATCACTGATTAGGGTAATCCTGCTCTTATCCTTTGTAGTTCTTGAAACCCTTTTATATACAATACCCTCACTCCGGCTAACTACTATACAGGCAGTATTGGACTTTACTTCATCCAGGCATTCTGCTTTTTGTCCTACTATAATTGAACCGCTTGGTGTTGGCAGCATACTGTCTCCTATTATTTCAAAAGCGCGAAACTGACCACTTCCCATCATCGGAAGGGTAAATGTATTCAGTTCATCAATAAACTCCTCATCGGCATACCCTGCAAGATAGCCAGCAGCAGCTTTCATAGGCACAAAATGAATCTGGTTGGCTCCTCCTCCCATTTTTTGCTGCCTCCTTTTTGAGAGATAATTACTATCAGACCCTGTAAGATCAGTTCTGAGCAAATCATCCAGACTTATACCAAATTCATCACTTACAATTTCAAGTACATCCAACCGGGGTTCCGCCCTTTCTTCTTCATAAGCACCCAAAAGCGAGCGCTTGATCTGTAACTTCATGGCAAATTCTTCCTGGGTTAATCCTTTTAATTTTCTGAGGTATTTCAGGTTTTGTCCTGCAAATGACTGTGACATACTAATGAATTTGGAGCAATATACTAAAATATTTAGCTTTAAACAGGGTTTTGCTAATTTTTTTCATGTAATCGCAAATCAGGATCCTGCTGCCTTGGTTTTAATATCTTAATTTTATCCTTTAAACAGCTTAAGCATGACCAAAAAGGCAGGATCCAAAAAAGAGAAAAAAATTCCGATTATCCTGATTACCAATGATGACGGACTAACTGCACCTGGCATCAGAAACCTGGTGGAAGCAGTCAAAGACTTGGGAAGAGTTGTGGTTGTTGCTCCTGATAAGCCTCAGTCTGGCATGGGTCATGCCATCACCATTGGATTTCCGCTCAGGCTACACAAAACACATCTCATGGATGGTGTTGAAGCCTGGTCTTGCAGCGGTACTCCTGTGGATTGTGTTAAACTGGCAGTTGACAAGGTTTTGCACCAAAAACCTGATATTTGTCTGAGCGGCATCAATCATGGTGCCAATCACTCCATCAATGTTATTTATTCTGGTACAATGAGTGCCGCTATCGAAGCATCCATTGAAAATATTCCTTCTATTGGCTTCTCATTACTTGACTATAGCCTGGAGGCCGATTTTACAGGAGCTAAAAAATATGCTCGCATGATTGTTGAAAAAATGCTTTCAAAAAAGGCCGATAAACACACATGTCTGAATGTCAACATCCCTAAAGGCGACGCAGATCTCATCAAGGGGGTCAGGGTGTGCAAACAGGCCTATGCCAAATATGAGGAAGATTTTCAGGAACGCAAGGATCCCGGAGGAAAAAAATATTACTGGCTTACTGGTGAATTTAAAAACTTCGACAAAAGCAGGGACACTGACGTATGGGCATTGGAAAATAATTATGTGAGCGTTGTACCTGTGCAGTATGATCTGACGAATTATGCCATGAAACAAAAAATTGAAAAAGATTACACCTGGTAATTATGCGGAGAGATAACTTTTTATTCGGAATGTTACTGGGCTTTATTTTTCCTGTGATCAGCTTCTTCGGTTACTATTATTGGAAATTCAGCCTCTTCAGCTTCAGTGACTTCATCAGGGCATTGTCTGAAAACAGACAACTGATCACTGCTATCAGCATCCCCTGTTTACTGATGAATATCATTTTATTTACTTTCTACATCAACGGGAAAAAAGATAAGACTGCTAAAGGTATCTTTTCAATAACCCTCGTCTATGCCCTTGGCGCCTTCATTTTTAAAACAATCGGTTAATCCCGCATAATCACACCATGAAGTATTATATCATCGCAGGTGAAGCATCGGGAGATTTACATGCAAGCAGACTTATCAGGGCCATAAAACAACATGATGCTGAAGCAAATTTCAGAGTCTGGGGTGGAGATCTGATGGCAGCTGAAGGTGCTGTGCTTGTGAAACATTACCGCGACCTTGCTTTTATGGGATTCATTGAGGTTGTAGCCAATATCCGCACCATCCTGAGAAACATGAAATTCTGCAAAAGGGATTTACTGGCATTCAAGCCAGACCTTTTGATTCTTGTAGACTATCCTGGTTTCAACATCCCGATAGCTAAATTTGCCCATACACATGCCGTTAAAACAGCATATTATATCTCACCACAGGTATGGGCCTGGAAAGAGGGCCGCGTGAAAACCCTTAGAACGGTTATCGATAAAATGCTTGTCATTCTTCCTTTTGAAAAGGAATTTTATGCCAAATGGAACTACCAGGTTTCATATGTAGGTCATCCCCTGATCGAGATCATTGAAGGATACAAAATGCATAAAACAGACCATAACCTTCGCAATAAACTCAACATAACTTCAGATAAAAAAATTGTAGCCCTTCTGCCTGGTTCAAGGAAGCAGGAAATTCAGAAAAAGTTACCTGTAATGTTAGAAGCAACTTCAGGCATGAAAGATGTTGTTTTTGTTGTTGCCCAGGCGCCAAGTTTACCTGATTCAATTATTGAGTCATATACCAATGGACATACTGAGGTAAGGATACTTAAGGGTGATACTTACGGACTTCTTTCCATTGCCGATGCTGCTGTAGTTACCTCAGGGACGGCCACACTGGAAACTGCGCTATTCGGCATCCCTGAAGTTGTGTGTTACAAAGGATCACCGGTTTCCTATGCCATTGCAAAACGTGTAATCAAAGTAAAATATATTTCCCTGGTCAACCTGATCATGAACAGACCGGTTGTACAGGAATTGATTCAGGACGAGATGAATGCTGCAAATATTCATACCGCACTGCATGAAATACTCTTCAATGATGCAAAAAGAGCCGGGATGATTACAGACTTCCGTGAGCTTAAATCAATTTTGCAAGCAGGCGGAAATGCTTCAGAAAAAGCAGCAATGGAGATTAAGACAATGCTGGAAGGTAGTTAACCAGTCTATTTCTTGACGAAATATTTCACAATCATTACAACTATTGCAAACAAAAATAAAAGCAATGAGATTCTGTTTATACCATGCATATATCTTATCCATGGTGTATTCGGACTATCTTCATCTTTTTTCCGAAGATACAGGTAGGTGGCAATTTGTTTCAGAACTCCCATAATTAATAAATTCTTTCAAATTTAACTGCTTTCCTTTAATCTGTTTCATTTTGTTAAACTGCCAGTAAACTGCAGCCACGGATATCACAATTATCAACCCTTCCCAGTACTTCGAATCCACCGTCTTGCGAAAACCGTCCAAGGTCGTCGGTAGCGATGAAAGCCTGTGTGTGAATATTAGCCAGATCGATGATGTTTATAATGCCTGTCCGCCCGGGATATTGATCGGCATGCCAAATTTCAAAAGGATCATCAGGCGATCTCAGTAAAACCTGCATCGTTGAGGAAGCCCGGAAAATCCCATCCCTCACAGCATAGGCCTGAGACTGGAGTTCTGTCATACCATATTCTGCATGAATGTCCTGCACCCCCAGCCTTTCCCTGAGCAAGCCATGCAATTCAGCTCTCGTTATCTCCTTTTTCCTGCCTTTCATACCTCCGGTTTCCATTACAATTACATGTTTTAACGCAAGATTATACCTTTCAGCAAGGTCCATCAATGCATATGTGACACCTAACAGTATAACCGGCTGCGACTGACTATCCAGCTTTAACAACTGTGATACAAGCTGATCCAGGTTATTCAGATAAAAACCATTTTCAGGATGGCCACTCTCCTGTATCAAATATTCTGCCATGGCTACAAGCGAAGAGTTTCCTTTCTCCAGATAAGATGGTAGCAAGGCTAAAAAACAATACTGACGGGGATCACCATAGACCTCCTTGAAATTTATCAGGGTATTATCGAGGTAATATTGCATGCTGTGAATACCATGTCTGCTGTTAATAGTGCCAGTTGTTCCGCTGCTCTCAAAAACTACTTCTGGAATAAATGAACCCGTTTGCAACAAATGGGTTTTAAAAAACGAAATAGGCAAAAAAGGTATCTTCAAAATATCACCAACTCCATGTACATCAATGCCCAGGTGAGAGAGAAATTTCTTATAAATGGAATTGTCAACCCCCTGCCTTCTAAATAACGCAATTGCAGCATTCCTGAATTGCTCTTCCCCATGCAGGGTTAAAGGTTCATTAAAATGATGGGCAGCAAATAGGTTATTCAAAATGAATCGGTTAATTTTGATAGACAACAAAGGTACATGACAAAACAGTTCATTCCCCTTTTATTGATTCTTGCAGCTTTCTCCTGCGCCAAAGAATCGTTTCAGTCAAAGCCAACTTTATCGATTAAAAGTGTAAGTGGAACCCAGGTTCCTGCAGGCAGTGAACTGCAAATAACCATGCGCTTAACCGATAAGGAAGGAGATTTTGTAGATACAATCTGGGTTCAGAAAAAAACTACAAGATGCGTTCAGAGCAACTTCATAGACTCATTCCTCTATCAGATCCCGGCTGAAACACCCAGGATAAAAAACTTCAGCGCTGATGTCATCGTTACATTTGACGTTGTTGCATTACAACCCAAATGTCCCAGAAATGATACAGCTACTTTCAGCTTCTGGATGAAGGATGAAAAAGGCAATATCAGCGACACAGCAAAAACACAACAAATCATCATCGCTAGATGATTTGACCAAACCAAGCTTATATCATGGCAAAAGGAACCAAAAACCAGTCCAAACTATCTATCAGCAAACCAGCCCTGGCCTTTTTAAAGGAATACATCAATACGCCATCTCCTACAGGTTTTGAATCAGGCGGACAAAAACTCTGGATGAATTACATAAAGCCTCATGTGGACGAAGTTTTTACTGATCCATATGGAACGGTTGTAGGCGTAATCAATCCCAATGCCAAGTTCAAGGTTGTAATTGAAGCCCATGCAGATGAAATTAGCTGGTTTGTAAATTACATTGCGGATAGCGGATTAATCTACCTGAAAAGGAATGGTGGTGTTGATCATCAGATAGCACCAGGAAAAAGGGTTCTGATACATGGTAAAAAGGGAGCTGTAAAAGCTGTATTTGGATGGCCCGCCATCCATACCAGGTTGGGTGGAGGTGAAAGAAAAGATCCTCAGCCAAGCGTTGAAAACCTTTTTCTCGATTGCGGAGCTAAAAATAAAAAGGAAGTAGAAGCACTGGGTATTCATATTGGTTCAGTAGCTACCTATGAAGAAGGTTTTGACGAACTGGCCTATGATTATTTCATTGGCAGGGCCATGGACAACCGGATTGGTGGGTTTATGATAGCAGAGGTAGCCCGTTTAATCAAGGAAAATAAAAAGAAATTACCCTATGCCTTGTATGTAGTCAATGCAGTACAGGAAGAAATTGGACTCAGAGGTGCCGAAATGATTGCCCGCAGAATCAAACCTGATGTTGCCATCATTACTGACGTTACCCATGATACAACAACACCCATGGTTAATAAAATCATTGAAGGTGATGTTGCCTGCGGAAAGGGCCCTTCGCTTGCTTTTGGTCCTGCTGTCCACAATAAATTATTGAGCTTGGTGGAAAATGTTGCAGAAAAGAAAAAAATACCGGTCCAAATGAGGACTGTCAGCAGGAGTACCGGAACCGATACAGATTCTTTTGCCTATGCAAATGATGGTTGTCCTTCAGTTTTGATTTCCATCCCACTCAGGTATATGCATACCACCGTAGAAATGTTGCACAAGGATGACATAACGAGCACTATTCAATTGATGTATGAGACCCTGCTTGAACTTGGTCCGGATACCAACCTCAGTTATTTTTAACTTGTACCAGAAAGACCAATTGCAAATGACAATTGTTGCTGTGTGATGGAACGCTGATTATGTGATCTTGAATACTGAAACGAGAGTTTTTTATGTTTCATGGCAATTCCATAACTGAACCCTGTCAACCCACTTGAAATATTCCGGATGGCAAGTTCA
>JBILSG010000086.1:0-7974 GCA_044372235.1 Chitinophagaceae bacterium | reverse complement strand
TCTTCCATATTTTCTGAACAAGTAATGAGTGATTCATCCGAAAATGCAATACCATTCGCAACCAATGCATCCTGAAATCCCCTTCTGCGTTCCATGGATGTATAAAGCGGCTCTGCAGTCTGGATAAAAAGTGGCCGCTTCGATCCCGCCTTGATTAAACGCTCGGTTGATTCAAACGTTGACTCATAATTATTACTGATAACCTTAGGGAACTGCAACAAATCAGGTACACGGTCAAAGAAAACCATCGGTAACCTCGTTGATTCGTAAAACTGCTGAAAATGCCCATACCCTTCCCTACCTGTACATACAGAAATGATCAACCCAGAAATGAGTCCGTTTTCCAGGTGTTCCAGTACAGACTTCTCCCGCTCAAGATTTTCATGCGTGAGATAGATGAAGGTATCGTAATGCTTTGACATGGTGACACTTTCGATACCATCTACTGCGAGCGCAAAAAAGTTATTTACGATATCCGGTATTATGACAGCTATCTGCTTGCCCTTCTTCTTCCTCAGGTTACTTGCAAATGGATTAGGCTTGTAATTGTACTTTTTCGCCAGCTCCATAACCCGTTTCTTGGTGCTGGAACTGATTTCATGGCTGTCACCCAAGGCTTTGGAAACTGTCGAGACAGATAATCCCAGTTCCTTGGCCAGCTGAATCATATTGATACCTTTCATCCTGCAATGTTTTTTGAAACTCTTGGAACAGCTTTAAATTACCGGCAATGCCCATCCTTCACGGAACATGGGTTTCAGCATGCTGTTTGCTTCTGCATCATTGTTGAATTTCTCCTTTGCCGGATTCCAATCCAGTGACCTGTTAAGCCAATATGCGATATTCGCAATATTACAAATTGTGCTGGTACGGTGGCCTATTTCAACATCACAGATCGGCTTAGATCCATCCTTGATAGCGTTGAGCCAATCATAATAATGATCCTGCGAATCATAAAGCCTTGTTTCTCCGGGTTTGATTACTGCTGATGTAATATTGGCAGGGTCTGAATCCAATATCGATCTGCTGATATCAAGCCTACCATTCTCACCAATAAATCTTACCCCCTGACCACGGCCAAAGTCTTCATGCTTCATCACTATCCCATTCTCATAAATCAATTGAAGACCTTTAGGTGTTTTACCAGGAGGAGGAATCAGTTTCACGGGACCACTGTCATCCATACCCAATGCCCATTGTGCAATGTCAAACATATGAGCACCCCAGTCTGCTATGTAACCACCGCCATATTCTTTAAAATTTCTCCAGTTGGGAAATATATCCTGCTCAACCGGCGGAGCCAGTTCGGGATTGAACTCATTATACGGGGCGGGACCAACCCATGCATCCCAGTTGAGTCCGGCACGCAATGGCTTTGCCGGCAAATTATAAGGAACACCCTGATCACCAACGGTAACAATAACTTCTTTTATTTTACCCAGATAGCCGTTTCGTACCAGCTCACACGCATGCCTAAAATTTCTGTTAGAACGCTGCATACTGCCCGTCTGGAATACAATTTTATTTTTACGAGCAGCCCTCACCATAGCCCTTCCTTCCTCAACAGTATGCGCCATGGGCTTTTCACAGTACACATGTTTCCCCGCATTGGAAGCTTCAATTGCCTGCATGGCATGCCAATGGTCTGGAGTGGCAATAACTACCGCATCAATGTCTTTCCGTTGCAAAATCTCTTTGTAATTATCATAAGAGGTAAAGCCTTTAAAACTGGTGTTACGTCCATCCTTTCTGGCAGCAGCATAGTTTTTTTCGAGCAACGAATGAAAATAATGCAGTTTATTGAGGTCTACATCTGCCCCCGCTATCACATTCGCTTTATCCCAGAATCTTCCAAGCAGGCCCCTCGCCTGTTTTCCTGTCCCGATAAAACCCAGGTTTATCATATCACTGGGAGCAGTTCTGCCAGTACCCCCCAGCACATGGGCAGGTACTATTGAAAAACCAAATCCAACCGCAGCGGCAGATTTGATGAATGATCTTCTAGTTGACTGTTTGTTAGACATAATTTTCAGATGACAGTTAATAAATGAATATCAGAGATCTTCTATTTTCTTGAATTTGGGAACCAAAGACTTCATCACCGACCAGGCTATGACGTAAGCTACTGCACAAAATGCAAACATGATGGTGTATCCTGTTTCGATGTGCCCTAAAGCTTTGTAATGATCAAACAATGCACCACCAACCTTTGTTGTCAACACACCTCCAATACCTCCTGCCATGCCTCCAATGCCTACTACTGAGGCAATGGCCTTATTTGGGAACATATCAGAGACGGTAGTAAATATATTGGCACTCCAGGCCTGATGGGCTGATGCACCAACACCAATCAGCAATACCGGAACCCAAAAACTGATGTTGCCAAGTGGCTGCGCAGCAAGCACCACAAGCGGAAAAAGTGCAATGATAAACATAGCCTTCATCCTGCCTTCATAGGCGTTATAACCTTTCTTCATAAAATAAGCAGGAAACCAGCCTCCGGCCACACTGCCAATCATCACCATACTGTACAAGACAACAAGGGGTAGCATGGTTTCTGTACCCGTCATACCGTATTTTTCCTTCAGATAGGCAGGCAGCCAGAAAAGGAAAAACCACCAAACGCCATCGGTCATAAACTTGCCGAAAGTGAAGGCCCATGTTTGATTATACTTGAAAAGCTGCGTCCATTTTACCTTTTCATCTGGTGTTTTTGAAATAATCTCCTCACCTGCTTCACTGGCTGTAATATAAGCGTGCTCTTCAGCAGATAAACGTTTTTGCTCGGCAGGAGGTGCATAGTAATATAGCCAAAAAAATAACCAAAGGAATCCTATTGCACCTATAATGATAAATGCCATTTCCCATCCCCATTTTTCAGCAATCCAAGGTACACTAAGCGGAGCCAGAACAGCACCAACATTGGCACCTGAGTTAAAAATGCCCGTTGCAAATGATCGCTCCTTTTTGGGAAAATATTCCGCTGTTACTTTAATTGCAGCCGGGAAGTTACCAGCCTCACCCAAAGCAAGCAAAGCACGGGAAAAAATAAAGCCAACAACTGATACCGGAACTGCTGCAATACCAATCCAACCGAGGGTATTGACCAGAAATTCTCCAATGGGTATAGCCAGTGCGTGTACGATAGCACCAATAGACCAGATAATGATTGCCCAAGCGTATCCGCTCTTCGTGCCAAGTTTATCAATAACTCTACCTGCAAAAAGCAGACATACTGCATAAGTAAACTGAAAGGCAGAAGCTATATTGGCATACTGTGAGTTCGTCCATTTAAACTTATCCTGAAGCATAGGATACAGAAGACTCAATACCTGACGGTCCAGGTAATTGATGGTGGTGGCAAAGAAAAGCAGGGCTACTACGGTCCACCTGAAATTTGTCGCGGTCTTAGGCATGCAAGTTGTTTTACAGTTAGTGGTTAAATGTTGACATCAAGATAGTTATTTTCTGTGCAAGGCTGCAGCATTGGCTTAATTTTTGCTATAACGTTTTCGTAAAACGTCGCATTCAGTAGGGCTCTTTTTTCCGTAATTTACAGAAGATTTCAACGAAAAGAACAAGCCAATATGAAACAAGCACGTTTACTTTTAATTCTGTCTTCGATTATTTTATCTATCTCAGCCATTGCACAGAGTAAATCTTTGAAAAAAGCACATGTACTTATCTATACCAAAAATGGCAAGGGATATGTGCATGACAACATCCCTTCTGCAGTTGAGGCTGTAAAAAACCTGGGGACAACCGTTGGTTTCAAAGTCTCGGTAAGTGACGATCCTTCAATTTTTACGGAAGAAAACCTGAAGCAATACACTTTCTTGATTTTCCCAAGTACAAATAATGACGTTTTTGATAACGACATGCAAAGACTGGCATTCAGAAGGTATATAGAAGCCGGAGGCGGACTTGTAGGGCTGCACAGTGTAACTGGAACTGAACGGAACTGGACCTGGTTCAAAATGCTTATAGGCTGCACCTTTTCCTGGCATGCCAAATTTCAGAAATTTACTGTTCGTAATATTGACCCTACACATCCGGCAATGAAGGGTGTTCCACTCACCTGGGAACGTCAAGATGAATTGTATTTTGGAAAAGAACTTTATCCTGTTACGCAGGTCATGATGGCTCACCAGTTCAGCACGCTTGATCAATCCCAGAAAGACCTGATCAAACAACACGCCGGTACCTATCAGGAATACTACCCTGCTGTATGGTATAACAGATTTGAAGGCGGACATGCCTGGATCAGCACACTCGGACACAGCAAGGAAACTTACAGTGATCCTGTTTACCTCAATCATCTCCTGCAGGGATTGCAATTCATGGCCGACCAGGTAAAGGGCATTGATTATAGCAAGGCTTCTGCATCGAACCGTAATGATGGTTTAAAAAAATAATTAATTGCATGAAAATCAAATCAATCCTTTTGCTGATGGCATCACCGATTTTCAGTTTTGCACAGCAAAATATCAAACTCATTACGTTAGACCCAGGCCATTTTCATGCAGCACTCATACAGAAAAGCATGTATCCCCAGGTTGATCCTACAGTGCATGTTTATGCGGAAGCCAGTCGGGACCTCGACCTGCACATGGAAAGGATTGCTGGCTACAACAAGCGAACTGCTGAACCTACTGCCTGGCAACAGCAGGTATATACCGGAAAAGATTTCTTCCAAAAGATGCTCGACGAGAAAAAGGGAAATGTTGTTGTACTTGCAGGAAATAACAGACTTAAAACAGATTATATCCTGACCTCTGTAAGCAAAGGATTCAATGTCTTTGCAGATAAACCTATGGCCATTGATACCAAAGGTTTTGAAAAACTCAAGAAAGCATTTGCTGTAGCCCAAAAAAGCAATGTACAGCTATATGATATCATGACTGAAAGGTATGAGATCACAACCATGCTGCAGCGCGCATTTTCAATGCAGCCGGATTTGTTTGGCACACTTGAAAAAGGTAGTCCTGAAGATCCATCTGTAACCAAAATAAGCGTTCACCACTTTTACAAATACGTTTCCGGTAGCGTTTTGACCAGACCATCCTGGTTTTTTGATGCCAGCCAACAGGGTGCGGGTATTGTAGATGTCACCACGCATCTCGTTGACCTCATTCAATGGGAATGCTTCCCGGAACAGGTTATTGATTATAAAAAAAATATCAAAATCCTGAATACAAGAAGCTGGACAACCCCCGTTTCAGCAAGTGAATTCACAACTGTCACCAAAGAATCAGTACCAGAATATTTCAAACCCATCACCGATGCTGCCGGCAATATTCAAGTAAATTGCAATGGAGAATTTACCTACGCCATCAATGGTGTGCATGCCAAAGTATCAGTTGTATGGAATTACAAAGCTCCTGAAGGAACCGGCGATACCCATTACTCACTGATGCGGGGCTCTAATGCTTCCCTGATAATCAGGCAGGGTAAGGAAGAAAACTTCAAGCCTACACTTTATATCGAACCAAGGTCAGCATCTGCCAATATTGAACTTAAACTCAATGCCGCCCTTGCTGAAGTAAGCAAAGCATTCCCTGGCATTACTGCCGTTAAAATTGACAAAGGCTGGATAATCAAAGTACCTGAGAAATACAATGACGGACATGAAGCACATTTTGCCCAGGTAACTAAAAAATACCTTGATTACCTGCAAAACAACAATATGCCTGCCTGGGAAGTTCCTAATATGATTGCCAAATACTATACAACAACCACAGCCAAGGAAATGGCCGACAAAAAATAATGAGATCATTTTATACTATAATCAGTTTGCTTATCCTGCTTCAGTTTTCTGCTGCAGCACAAACCACCCAAGACATCAGTTCAGGTGTGGCAAGGAACATATATGACCTTTTGAGAACAATACCCGGGATAGAAATTGCACCTGGAAACGGCACCAAAGACCAGCCTAAGGTATACATCCGGGATGCAAGGAATATGAAAGGAAAAGTGGCTGCCTTGTTTGTATTAGACAAAGCCATCTATGATGGAGATGTAAGCATGATTAACCCGCTGGATGTGGCAGACATTACTGTTCTGAAAGACGCAGCATCGGCAGCAGCTTATGGCTCAAGAGGATTTGGAGGTGTTGTGCTGATCACCACCAAATCTGGCAAGGGTACCGTCCCTCCTGCCGTAAGCACCTATGAAAAATCTGCATATCAGTATTTCATCAGCAAAGGAATGGAACTCAGAATAATCGGTAAGGATGGGAAGTCTATCACCTCAGGTGTCATCTCCCGTGAAACAGACAGCAGCATTTTTGTAAGGAAAAAAGAAATACTCAAGTCAACTATCGAAAAAGTAGAAATAATACAACAGTAAAATGAAGGCACTCAGACAAACATGGCGCTGGTTCGGACCGAACGACCCGGTTTCATTGCAAGACATCAGACAAACTGGAGCAGAAGGCATAGTATCTGCCCTTCATCATGTGCCACATGGTGAAGTATGGACCTATGAAGAAATAATTGAGCGAAAAAAACTCATTGAATCATATCAGCTTACCTGGGATGTGGTAGAAAGTGTTACCATACATGAAGAGATTAAAACCCGGACAGGCGACTACATGGGTTGGATTGAAAAGTATAAGGAAAGCCTCAAAAACCTGGCTAAGGCAGGCCTGAGGGTTATCACCTACAACTTTATGCCGGTAAACGACTGGACGAGAACGCAACTGGATTACCTGATGCCTGATGGTTCAAAAGCACTTTATTTCAACTGGGTTGATCTGGCTGTCTTTGATATTTATATCCTGCAGCGAAATAATGCGGCTGCATCCTACCCTGAACATATTGTAACTGAAGCTGCAACAAGACATGCTGGTTATGCTCAGGAACAACTAGACCATCTTGCAGGCGTAGTCATGTTCGGCATCCCCGGTGAACAAAAGGTAACGGTGGAAAAAATGAGAGAAAAACTCTCTAGGTACGATCATATCAACGCCGATGTACTGCGCAGCAACCTTGTTTTCTTCCTTCAGCAGATTACCCCGCTTTGTGATGAACTCGGACTGCAATTGGCCATTCATCCTGATGATCCTCCCATGGATATTCTCGGGCTCCCACGCATCGTAAAAAACATGGATGACCTCCAGTTTATCGTCGATTCTGTTCCCAACAAAAGCAATGGAATCTGCTTTTGCACCGGTTCACTGGGAGCTAATCCAAACAACAACTTACCTGAAATGGCCAGGAAACTGGGTACCAGAATCCATTTCACACACCTCAGAAATACCAAAAGAGATGCAGCAGGTAACTTCTTTGAAGACGACCACCTGGCAGGTGATACGGATATGTATGCAGTAGTTAAAGAGTTGCTTGCCATCCAGCAAGAAGTTCCCCAACAAATTTCTTTCCGCCCGGATCATGGCCATCAAATGATTGATGACCTGAATAAAGTAACCAATCCTGGCTACTCCTGCATTGGCAGGCTGCGCGGACTAGCTGAAATCAGGGGGCTGCAGTTGGGTATATTGAGAAATATGGAGAGAAAATAGGGAAATGGGATAAGGGATGAGGGACAAGTCACGAGTGACGAGCTTGCCAACCACAGGTTGGTGAACCTGCCGTAGGCAGGTGACAAGTGGAAAGGCTAGAAGCATAACCGACAACCCACAACCGACAACCGACAACAACTAATTTAAAACATACATTAGACCATGAGCTATAATAATTTGTTTTCATTAAAAGGAAAGGTCATCATTGTTACCGGAGGAACTGGCATTCTGGGCAAAGCTTTTATTGACGGCATTATCGACTTTGGTGGAACTGCAGTTATTGTTGGAAGAAATGAAGAAGAGGGAAACAAGCGTGCTGATGCCATCAATGCTGCCGGTGGCAATGCTTTTTTTATAAAAGCCAATGTGCTTGACGAAAGAGATATTGAAAAAGTCAGGGATCTCACCCTCGAAAAATTTGGCAGGATTGATGGACTTGTCAATGGTGCGGG
>JBILSG010000085.1:0-7994 GCA_044372235.1 Chitinophagaceae bacterium | reverse complement strand
CTGTCATGAGCAATCAATCTCCCTCCATTAAATCAAGGCTTCCACAAACCGAAACCAGCATTTTCACCGTCATGAGTGCGCTGGCTTCAGAGTTTGGAGCGATTAACCTTGGTCAGGGTTTTCCCGACTTTGAAATGGACGAACAACTCGCTGAGCTGGCTGCAAAAGCCATCAGTTCGGGCTACAACCAATATGCACCGATGGCTGGATGGATGCCTTTACGGGAATCAATTGCAGAAAAAATTAATCTTTTATACAAGAACATGGTTTCACCGGCTGATGAAATCACCATCACGCCCGGAGGTTCGTATGCCATCTATACCGCCTTTACCACCATACTCCAACCTGGTGATGAAGTCATTCTGTTTGAACCGGCATACGACAGCTACATTCCAAACATACTTGTTAACGGCGCAATACCAGTAAAACTAAAACTTGAATTTCCTGATTATGCCATTAATTGGGATGAGGTGCGAGCGGCTATAACGCCAAAAACAAGGGCAATCATCATCAATTCGCCCAACAATCCAACAGGAAGCATACTCTCCGAAGCAGATATGCTTACATTACAATCCATCCTAAGCGGAACGCGCATTTTTTTGATCAGTGATGAAGTTTATGAGCACCTGACATTCGACGGATTACAACACAACAGTGTGCTGAAATATCCGGAACTATTTGCCCGGAGTTTTGTCTGTTTCTCATTTGGGAAAGTGTACAATTGTACCGGTTGGAAATTGGGCTACTGTATTGCACCGTCAAAACTGATGGCTGAATTCAGAAAAATTCATCAGTTTGATGCTTTCTGTTGTTTTACGCCAACACAGGTAGCGCTTGCCGAACACCTTAAACAGGCAGCATCCTACCTGAGTCTTTCAACATTCATGCAGAAAAAACGGGATCTTTTTTTGGGGAACATGAAAAATAGCCGATTCAGTTTTCTGCCTTCTTCTGGTAGCTATTTTGTATGTGCCACCTACGAACAGATCTCATCAATGCCTGCCAAAGAACTGGCCATCGACCTTACAAAGTCGATTGGTGTAGCCACAATTCCTGTTTCGGCATTTTACCAAAACGGGCACGACGATAAAGTGCTGCGTTTCTGCTTTGCGAAAAAAGATCAAACGCTTGCTACTGCTGCTGAAAAGCTTTGCTTAATTTAATACTGACGTATAGATAGTATTGATACTTTACTCTTTTTTCTTTTTGTAACTTAAAGTTCCAAAAAAACAATTAACATGATTAGAAAAATGAGAAAGCTGGTCTTGACAATTATTATATTGTTGGGCCTTTACAACTCCCATGCATTTGCACAAACACCCATCAGGGGTATTGTCAAATCTTCCACAGACAATCGTCCAATTGAAAGTGCCACCATTGTCGTCAAGGGAAGCAATTCGGGTACACAGACCAACGGAGAGGGACAGTTTAGCATTATAGCCAAAACTGGAGATCAACTTGTGGTTAGTTCTGTTGGTTTTGAAAATAAAACAGTCTCAATTTCCAGTTCAGGTGTCCAAATTGAAGTGATGCTCTCACCAGCCAAGAACGATTTGGAAGATGTTGTGGTAGTGGGGTATGGAACCCAAAAAAAGGTAAGCATGACCAGTGCTGTTTCACAAATAAAAGGTGCTGACCTTGTTAGGAGACCCGTTTCAAATTTGCAACAGGCACTGCAAGGACAAGCGCCGGGATTAACAGTACTTGATAGGGGTGGTGAACCTGGAAGAAGTGCTGCAACAATGAGAATACGTGGTATTACAACTTTCTCTGGCAACAGTTCAGGCAACAGTTCTCCACTTATTATCATTGATGGGGTGGAACAAACGCTATTCAACATCAACCCGGAAGATGTTGAAAATATTTCTATTCTGAAAGACGCTTCTTCCACTGCCATTTATGGATCAAGAGCTGCCAACGGAGTTGTGCTCGTTACTACCAAAAGAGCAAAATCCGGTAAAATTCAAATCGCATATAACGGGTTTTATGCCATTCAACAGTCGACCAATCAACCCCAAAACATGGATCTTGAACCTTATATGCGGTATCAGCAACTTTCCTATATAAACCAGGGATTAACCATACCCGCACGGTATACAGATGCGAGCATTCAAACATGGGTAAACTCAAAAGACCGATATACATACCCACTTGTCAATACCTGGTTCGAATCAGTCTTGAATCCAGCTCCACAACAGAGCCATAATTTTTCTTTCAGCGGTGGGAGTGACTTTTCCAGAACCCGTGTGAGCATGCGCTACATGGATCAGGCTGGAATTGCAGCCAATCATGGAGCCAAGATTCGTGAATTAAGAATGTCAAATGACATGCATTTAAGCAAAAAGTTGAAATTCAGCACTGATCTCAATTATCGCTATAACCTCTCCAACCGTCCTTTTGCTGGCGACGTATTCAACAGGTTTTTCCATGGAACGCTATTTGCCGCACCCAAATACCCTAACGGAACCTATGGTTTAAGTCCACAGGGATTCAATCCATTGTTATTGACTGAAAAATCAGGTTACAACAATATTGCCACACACTATATTTTCACTTCTGGTAAACTTGATTATGAAATTCTTCCAAACTTGATTTTCAGTGCTCAAGCTGCTGCAGTCATAGATTACAGTGAAATAAAATCCTTTCAGAACCAGGTTTTCAATTTTGATTCAATCAACAACAGAACCTACAGTGTTGCTAACAACAACCTAACCGAATCCAGAAACAGGTCAACTGAGATCACTACAAACTATCTTCTGAACTATTCCAAGAAAATCAAAAAACATGAAATGAAGGGATTGTTGGGATACTCAGAATTGTACAATCAGGGGCAAAGCTTAAATGCCTATAGAGAGCGATTCTACAACAATGAGATTCAATCACTGGGCCAAGGAGCAAATGATGCCACCAAAAACAACAGTGGTTCTGATTACAAATATGGCTTACAATCAGCCTTCCTTAGGTTGAATTATGGATATGACAATAAGTATCTGCTAGAAGCCAATGCCAGATATGATGGATCTTCCCGCTTTACAGGAAATAACCAATATAGCTTCTTCCCCTCTTTCTCTGGTGCATGGAGAATTTCTCAGGAGGATTTTTTTCAAAACCTCAATACTCCTTTTACAGATCTGAAAATTCGTGGATCATGGGGACAAACGGGTAACCAGACAGTACCCTTGTACAGCTACTACGCATCTCTTTCTCAAGGTTCTTACACATTTGGAGGTAATGCTGTTCAAACATTTGCCCAAACAGCCTTGGCTGATCCAAATATTACATGGGAAACCAATACACAAACAGATTTAGGAATTGAAGGACAGCTTTGGGGCAACAAGATGAGTTTTTCAATTGATTATTATAAAAAAAGAACAGACGGTATTTTATTGGCACTTCCTCTTCCTGTAGTTACCGGATTTGCAAGCTCTACACAAAATGCAGGAATTATGGATAACTATGGGTGGGAGTTTGCACTCGGATATAGAAACAATTCCAATAAGTTTCAATATTCTTTTAACGCCAATTTAGCAATAAATAAAAATGAAGTAATCGATTTAAAAGGAGCAGGTCCCTTTATTAGTGGTTCTGATTTAGATCCCAGATATATTGTAAAAGTCGGACTTCCATTCAACGCACATTGGGGTTATAAAACAGATGGCTTTTTTCAAAACACAGCTGAAATCACTGGTGCACCAACCATTTCAACCAACACCAAACCAGGCGATGTTCGATATGTAGACCAGAATAAGGATGGCAAGATTAACACTGACGACTGGACAATGATCGGAAATCCTTTTCCAAAGTTCACTTTTGGCATGACATCTGAATTGAATTATGGGGCTTTTAGCCTGAATATTTTCTTCCAGGGTGCAGCAGATGTGGATACCCGCCTCTCAGGTGCACTCTCAGAAATAGGTATCTATGAGGGCTTTACCCACAAATTAGTTACAGATAATTATTGGACTCCGGAAAGACCCAATGCGCTGTTTCCATTACCCCGAAAAAGCGATGATAGAAACGTAAGAACAAACGATAGGCTGATCATTGATGGATCTTATGTTCGATTGAAAAACCTTCAGTTAGTTTATTCTGTTCCCGTTTCTTTTGCAAAAAAAATAGGCTTTACCAATGCAAGGGTTTATGTATCCGGGACAAACCTGCTCACTTTTTCCAAGATGAATGACTGGAACTTGGATCCTGAAGCTGAATCAGGAAGAGCGATTTATTATCCACAAACAAGTTTATACACCTTTGGTGTTAACCTGAATTTCTAATCCTTTTAAAAGAAAGATGATGAAAAATAACATACTATACTTGATGCTTGCCTTGATATTTTCGAGTATCACGCTTCAATCATGCAAAAAAAATATTTTGGAAACTGTTCCCAATGACCGTGTTTCATCAGAAGTTTTCTGGAAAACAGAAGCAGATGCACGGTTTGCAGTTAATTCTGTTTACTCCTCTTTGGACGCCGTCAATCTCTTTGTTTTGGATGGGGTCACTGATATTGGTCACACCAATACAGTATTCACAGTTGAATACAATATTGAAAATGGTTCATATGATGCTTCACATTCTCGAATTCAATCAGAATGGCAGTCAGGTTATCGTGGCATCTTTTTAGCCAATTACGTGCTGGAAAATATAGATAAAGTAAAAACATCCAATACAGGATTAATCAATCAATTCAAAGCAGAAGCAAAAGCACTCAGAGCTTACCACTATATTAAACTTGCTGGTCTTTATGGCGATGTACCTATTATTACTAGCAATGTGACCCCTGCTGACGGACTTAAAGTTTCCAGAAGTAAAATTTCTGAAGTTTGGGCTTTCATTGATAAAGAACTGACTGATGCAGCATCAGCACTTCCAGCTACATATGGTTCTGCTGATAAGGGGCGAATCACAAAAGGTGCCGCATTGGCTCTTAAGGCAAGAGCAAATCTCTGGGCCGGCAACTTTCAAGGTGCGGCTGATGCAGCAAAAGCAGTAATAGACCTCAATCAATACACACTTATTAATGAATATGGTAAACTTTTCACTTATGCTAATGAAAACAGTAAAGAGGTCATACTCGATAAGCAATTCTTAGCCGGTACAGCCACACACAATGCATTTTCATTTATGGGGCCTTACAGCCAAAAAGCAAGTGGAAGTAATTATGTCCCTACAAAAGCATTGGCTGATATGTACACGATGAAAAATGGTAAAGCAATAACAGATCCAACCTCGGGATTTGATCCACAGAACCCCTACGCAAACAGGGATCCAAGGATGCGGTTCACCATGTACCTGGATGGAGATATACTCCCAAGTGGTATTCCTTTCAAACCAATTCCGGGACAGAATGGTGCCGATGAAGTAGGTAGAACTCAATACAATACTTCTACTGGATATTCCCTGAAGAAATATGTTTCAGCTGAAGATTTTGCTACACCAGGCGCATCAGGTTTAAATTTTATCCTTATCCGTTATGCTGAGATTTTGCTTACCTATGCAGAAGCGAAGATTGAATTAAACCAGATTGATGCTTCCGTTTACAGCGCCATCAATACCGTAAGAACAAGGTCCGATGTTGGACTTCCTTCATTAACAGCCGGAATGACACAATCTGAACTAAGAGATGTTGTGAGAAAAGAAAGAACCGTTGAATTGGCCTTTGAGGGATTGCGTCTATTTGATATCAGAAGATGGAAAATTGGTCCCGCGGTTATGACAGGTAAGGTTTTTGGAATCACCTACTATTCAGGTGGTAATCCAATCACAATTGAAGTACCCAGCGTTATAAGAACATTTGACGCTTCAAAACACTATTTGTGGCCTGTTCCTCAGAAAGAAAAGGCACTCAATGTGGAATTGGGTCAAAATCCTGGTTGGTAATCCTTTAATTTAAAAAAAACGCCTTCATATCGAAGGTGTTTTTTTTTAAATTTACAATTCCTTCAAACGACATAAGATGCTCCTAAATTTAAAAAAAGTCTTTGCTTTACTCGTCTGCTGTATTGTATTTCATTTTTCTTATTCTCAGTCCCCCAAACCCAATATCATCTATATCTATGCTGACGATTTGGGGTATGGTGAACTGGGTTCATACGGGCAAACCAAAATCAAAACACCCAACTTGGATAAGATGGCTGCCGAAGGCATGCGTTTCACACAACACTACAGCAGCGCCCCGGTTTGCGCACCGTCCAGGTGCATGCTGATGACGGGCAAGCACGGAGGCCATTCCTATATCCGGGGCAATTATGAAATGGGGGGATTTGCTGATAGTACGGAAGGTGGACAAATGCCTTTGCATGAAGGAGCTTACACCGTTGCCAAAATGCTGAAAGAACGTGGATACTCAACAGCATTGGTGGGCAAATGGGGAATGGGCGTTACGGGTACAACGGGGAGTCCGCTTTTACATGGATTCGATTACTATTATGGATACCTCGATCAAAAGCAGGCTCACAACTTCTACCCTACTCACCTTTGGGAAAACGACCAATGGGATTCGCTCAACAACCATTTCATCAGCGTCCATACCCCCATCAAAGATACCCTGCATGCAACTGATGCCGATTTCGCTTACTACAAGGGTAATGATTTTGCTCCTGCGAAAATGACGGAAAAAGCTGCTGCATTCATCAAGAAGAATCAGGAAAAACCCTTCTTTCTTTACCTGCCCTACACACTCCCCCATTTATCTTTGCAAGCTCCGGATGAATATGTAAACCGATACAAGGGCCTTTTTGATGAAAAACCTTACTACGGACAAAAGGGTTATGCGGCAACGCGTTATCCTCGTTCCACCTATGCTGCCATGATCAGTTTCCTGGATGATCAAGTAGGCATCATCATGAAATTGGTCAAAGATGCAGGATTAGACAACAACACCATCATCATGTTCAGCAGTGATAATGGCGCAACTTTCTCTGCCGGTGTCGATACCGAGTTCTTCAACAGCGTCGGTGGTCTGCGCGGTTTGAAAATGGATGTTTACGAAGGAGGTATCCGTGTTCCTTTCATTGCCCGCTGGCCCGGAAAAATCGCACCACATAGCGTCAGTGATTTAGCTGCTGTTCAGTATGATCTTTTTCCCACCCTCGCAGAGCTAACAGGAAAGGAAGTGGCAGGTTTGGATGGTGTTTCCTTCTTGCCAACTTTAATGGGCAAATCCAGCAAACAAAAACCCCATGAATTCATGTATTTTGAATATCCTGAGAATGGCGGACAAGTTGCTGTAAGAATGGGGAAATGGAAAGGTGTTAGACACAACGTTCGCAAGAACCCAGATAGCCCATGGGAACTTTTCAATATCGATTCAGACAGAAATGAAACAACAGATGTATCTGCACAGTATCCTGAAATAGTGCAGGCAATCAAAGGCATAGCCAAAAGAGAACACATTCACCCACATGTGATGGACTGGGAATTTATAGACCCTAAAATTAAAAAGTAAACCGTCCTAAAAATTGAAAGAGGTTGTCATCCGAATATGGTGACAACCTCTTTTGTTTTATACTGAAGTTCAATTAAGCCAATAACTTAAAAAACCCAGCTGATTTATCTTTTATTAACGCGTTTTTACTATCAATTTGCTTTCAGATAAGACCAGCCCAAGGTTTGCTTGGTGATCAACTCCACCACAGCACTGGGAACCACAACAGCATTCGTTGAAACTGCAGATGGATCAATTTGTAAACGCTTCAAGGAATTATTACAAACAGCCAGTGTAACACCTTTCTCCTTGGCTGCTTTCACCCTTCCGGTAAAAAGCGTATCCGACTTCAAAACTGCATTTACAGCTTTACCATGAAACACCACTTCAATTTCCAAATCTGGCAGTTGTGCACGTGCATTGTTGATTTGGCGGAAAACCGCTGCCTGTATGGCGGTATCGCTGCTCGACAAATCCCACACTACGCGGTGTTTGGGGGCCTGCGCATAACCCGATCCCAATAGCATTATGAAAAACAAACTGAAAAGAATCCTGATCATAGTAACTG
>JBILSG010000003.1:0-25327 GCA_044372235.1 Chitinophagaceae bacterium | reverse complement strand
TGCAGGATATTTATTTAAAAATCAAAGTATTCCATGAAGCTGGCATAAAAATTCACCTACATAGTTTTGAATTCGGGAAAGGAACATCTTCCATTTTGGAACAATATTGTCACCGGATTAAATACTACCGCCGAAACAATGCCAGTGAGTTACTCAGTTCTTCAAATATACCATATAGTGTTGCTTCCAGATCAAACCGGGAATTGGTTAAAAACTTGTTTGCAGACGACTTCCCAATTCTATATGAGGGCATGTCAACAACATTTCCAGTATTATGGCCACATTCAGGTAATCATAAATTACAGCACCTTAACCTGTCAAGGGATGATGAAAAATATTACAAAAATCTTGCTTCGCTGATGCCATGGGGATTAAATAAACTTACCTATTTGTATGAAAGCATAAAGTGCAAGTCCTATTTAAAAAAATTGCGTCTAAACAAAAATATAACGATCTCATCATCACCTGCCATAACGGGTATCCAAGATTTTTCATTCTCTGACCGGCAGGGTAGTTTTTGCCTTTATTTCGGTAAGCTTTCTGATAAGGAAAATGAATATGCCGCGCTGTGGCTTCTTGAGAATATATTTAATGAAGTGGAGATTCCTTTCGTTATTGCAGGAAGTAATCCTTCGCCTCAACTTGAACAGGCAGCTCATCTCAGGCTTCATACTTGCCTGGTTGGTGACCCTACAGAAAGAGAACTCGATGAATTGATTAAAAAAGCGCAGATCATACTTTTACCATCTTTCATCGATGCCAGTCCTGTTAACAGGCTATCTAAGTCATTATCATTGGGCCGTTATGTGGTAGTTAATCAAAAGGCTGTTGGTGCATCAACCTTAGGAAACTATTGTAACGTAGCGGGAACTCCAGAGGTATTTAAAGATAATGCTGTGAGGCTTTTCAACGAACCATTTTCAATTGATACCCACAATGCAAGGATTAAGGTACTTGCTGAAGGTCAAAACTATCTGGGTGATAATTCAGAATTATTCAGGAAGTTAAACTTGCATTATCAATAACGCACCCACCCTCAGTTTTAATTACTCTTGCGGGATATTTATAGATGACATTATAATCGTGTGTTGCCATTACAATGGCAGTTCCTGAATCCTTACAGATTTGGAAGAGTAATTTCATGATTTCATCTGTTGTTTCAGGATCAAGATTGCCTGTTGGCTCATCGGCAAGAATCAGTTTAGGCGAATTCAATAAAGCTCTGGCAATATCTACACGTTGTTGCTCACCACCTGAAAGTTCAAATGGATATTTAAAACCCTTTGTTCGCAATCCAACTTTCTCCAGTACGTCATCTATTTTATTTTCTATTTCCCTTGAATCCTTCCATCCAGTAGCATTCAAAACAAATTTGAGGTTGTCATGGATGTTTCTGTCAGTTAATAACTGGAAATCCTGAAAAACAATACCTATATTTCTTCTGAGGTATGGAACAGTTTTCCAGGTAAGGCCTGTAATATCAAAACCTGCTACAACTGCCTGCCCTTCTTTTAAGGCCAACTCTCCGTAGAGCGTTTTCAATAAACTTGATTTTCCAGTTCCCGTTTTTCCAACAAGGTAAACAAATTCACTGCGGGAAACTGTGATATTTACCTCAGATAAAATGAGTGAAGTACCCTGATATATATTTGCATTTGATATCGACAAAACCACATCAGTCATAATGTAAGTATTAGGCTATGAAATTATAAATTTCTCCCTTGTAATGGATATCAAGGTTCTTTTGATCTGAATGCTCTACTCTTCCAATAATACGTGCTTCAATTCCAAATCCTTCAGCAATGGAAATAATACGATCTGCGGCTTCTGCATCAGTATAAATTTCAAGCCTGCAACCCATATTGAATACCTGAAACATCTCCTTTGGTGTGGCTCCACTTGATTTTTCAATGAGGTCAAATACAGGTGGTGGTGTGAATAAATTATCCTTAATTACCTTCATTGGAGAAGGTAGATACTTTAAACATTTTGTTTGTCCACCCCCACTGCAATGTATCATTCCATGTATACTTTCGAACATGGTTGTCAACACATTTTTAATCACAGGGGCAAAAGTACGGGTAGGACTTAAAACAAGTTTTCCAGCATTTACAGTGAACCCGGGAATTAATACCTCATCAGTAAGTTTATGTTCACCAATGTAAACTACCTGTGATGGAAGAGCAGGATCAAATGATTCAGGATATTTTTCTCCATAGCGAGCAGCAAAAAAATCGTGTCTCGCACTTGTCAAACCATTACTTCCTATTCCACTGTTATATTCATGTTCATAAGAAGCTTTCCCAAAGCTTGATAGTCCAACTATAACATCCCCAGGTGCAATTTTTTCGTTTGTTATGAGTCTATTCTTCGGCCAGCGCGAAGTCATGGTTCCGTTAACAGCAATAGTTCTCACTACATCACCTACATCAGCAGTTTCACCACCTAAATAATGAATATTTACCCCATACCCCTTGAGTTCATCAAACAGCTCACTTGTTCCATTGATAATAGCTTCCAGCACTTCCCCGGGAATCAAATGTTTATTTCTATCTATGGTTGAATTAAAAACTATGTTATCATAAATACCGACGCACAGTAAATCATCGAGGTTCATCACTACTGCATCCTGTGCAATTCCCTTCCATACGGAAAGATCTCCGGTTTCCCTCCAATATAGATATGCCAGAATGCTTTTAGTTCCTGCTCCATCTGCGTGCATGATATTTACATGATCATCAGATCCGGATAAGTAGTCTGGATAAACCTTGCAAAAGGCATGTTCATACAATCCGTGGTCAAGTTGACTTACAGCGGCATGAACCTCTTCTTTCTGGGCAGATACTCCACGTTGTTGATATAAACTCATTGTTTCTTAGACTATAAGCAAAACTACTTAAATTTGTGTTTCATATGCAAGTCCATTTTGAGGTTAACAAACTGCCTGTCTTCAGGAATGCTGTATTAACAATCGGCACTTTCGACGGTGTACATCAGGGTCATAGAACTATATTTTCCCAATTAATTAAGATTGCAGAAGAACTTGATGGTGAAACAGTTGTGATCACATTTCATCCACATCCCCGTAGAATCCTGAACAACTGCGAAGCTCCATCCTTACTTACTACACTGGATGAACGGATAAAGTTGTTCGCAGATCTTGATATCTCACACCTTGTTATCATACCATTTGATTACGAATTTGCTTCACACAGTGCAGAAGATTACGTAAACCACTTTTTAATCCGGTACTTTAACCCAAAAGCAATTGTAATTGGGTTTGATCACCGATTTGGAAAAAACAGAAGTGGGAATTTTGAGTTACTTGAAAAGATTGGCTATTTATGTGGTTTCCAAGTTTATGAGATCCCGGAATACATTTTAAATGAGTCCAAAGTAAGCTCAACTCAAATCAGACATTGGCTGTTAACAGGTGAAATAAAATTAGCCAATGAACTGCTTACCTATTCTTATCAGTTAACAGGAACTGTAATTGAAGGCGACAAACTTGGCAGAACACTTGGATTTCCAACAGCTAATCTCGCAATAACCGACAATGATAAACTGATTCCAGCATCAGGAGTTTATGCCGTAAAAGTTAAACGATTCAGAGGAAATCAGGTTATGGTGGAAAAAGGCATGATGAATATTGGATACAGACCTACCGTTAATGGAAGAGAAAGAAGAATTGAAGTTCATCTTTTTAATTTCAGTGATGATATTTACCAAGAAACACTTCAGGTTGATTTACTTTTTCATACTCGAAAGGAAATGAAATTTTCTGGAATTGATGAACTCAGGGAACAGTTAGAAAGAGATAAAATACTGATAACCAGTCTTTTGGAATCAACTCAATAAGACATCATTATCCTGACAATCAATTCTTTTAGCAATATATTGTCATCGGTATCGGCACGCCTTATTCCCAGGCTCTTCAGGTTGCAGTCGGCTAATAAGATCAGTATTTTCTCTATATCTGTAAATCCATATACCTGTATTGCCTGAATATATTGTCTGGCTATAAAGCCTTTGATACCTAAAGCATTTCCTATTGTATTTTCATCCCTTGTTCCCAGAGCAGCAGCAATGTATAACTTACTGAAAAAAGAATAAAGTGTTGGTAAAACAAGTTGAATGGGTGCAGCCTTAGGATTTGCAGCAAAGTAATTAAGGATTCTTAGTGCGGCAGTTATGTCTTTTCTTGCAATGGAGGATTGAAGCTCAAATACGTTGAATTCCTTACTGACACCTACAAATTCTTCAATATCATCCTCAGAAATTTTTGTTCTGCCATTCAGGTTCAGGGTCATTTTAGAAATCTCATTCTCCATACGCTGCAAATCATTCCCAATATGATCAACAAAAATGTGTAATGCCTTTGAACTGATATCCAATCCCTTTCCTTTAATCATTCCAACTGCCCAATCCGGAACTTCATTGTCGTAAAGCTTTTTGGCAGCATAAAGCACTGCTTTTTGCTTAATAACTTTGGCCAACTTTCCTCTTCCATCTAACTTTTTATCCTTATGGGCAACAATAAAAATGGTTGATGAAAGAGGATTTTCAATATAGGATTCAAGTTTTTCTATGTCTTTTAGCTGTTGCGCTTCTTTCAGTATAACCACTTGCCTATCAGACAACATAGGATATCTCCTGCATGCATTGATTACTTCTTCCACTTTACTGTCTTTACCATAAAATACTGAAAGATTAAATCCAGCAGCTGATTCATCAAGAATTTTCTGTTCTGCAAATGCGGTAATTTTATCTATGTAATATGGTTCTTCGCCCTCCAGCCAATAAACAGGATGAAAGCCCCCTCTTTTCCAATCTGATATAATCTGAAGATCATCCATTAAAAATATCCTTTATCATTTGCTACGAACAAAGTTCATCTAAAAAAATACAAAAAATGCATTTTAACAACCCATAAATAGAAATAAGAACCATTTTTCATTTCCTTTGTACAGAATAGGAATTAATCCCTTTATTTATTAACCAAATACATTTTCTATGAGTTCAAGTTTTTCAAACACCGGAAGTTATTCCACTGAAAATAAAAAAGATAACAAACCCGCAATTATCATTGTTCTCCTGATTGCACTGGTTGGATCATGGGTGTATTTCATGTACGCCAAAAATCAGTCTACATCCATGATTGCACAAAAAGATGCCCAATATGCTACATTGGATTCTTCAAAAAATGCAGTGCAAAAAGAATATGATGATGCAATGGTCCGACTTCAGGAGCTTACAGCTTCTAATAATGGATTGGATAGCCTTGTAAAAACAAAAGACAGCGAACTGAGTATCTTAAAAAATAAATTCAGGTCTATAGTAGGCAAACAAAATGCAACTGCCGCTGATCTGGCTGATGCCAGAAAACTTGTTGGTGAGCTGAATACAAGAATCGATGATTACATCAAAGAAATAAACAGATTACAAGTTGAAAATGAACAACTTACCGTTGATAAACAAAATCTCACAACTGAAAACCAAACTTTAAACAACAACCTGGCTAATACTGAAACAGCCAGAAAAGAAGCAGAAAATAAAGTTGACGTAGGTTCTACATTACATGCATCCGGTTTCAATATAGTAGCCATTAACATCAGAAACTCAGGAAAAGAAAAATCTACGGCATCAGCCAAGCGTGCTGACAAGTTGAGAATATCTTTCAATCTCGATGAAAACAGAATTGCCACAACTGGAACCAAGCAACTTTTTATCATCGCAAAAGATCCTTCCGGTAAAGTTATTTCAGAACAGGAACTAGCCTCTGGTAAAATAAATACCAGGCAGGATGGTCAGGTGGAGTATACAACAAAAATTGATGTTGAGTACCAACAAGGAGTTTCAAAAGGTATCAGCTTCGACTTAAATCAGCGTGATAAATATGTAAAAGGAAACTATGCAATTGTTGTCTACCAAAATGGCTTCAAAATAGGTGAAGGTATAGCAACACTGAAATAAATAGATTTGAATTGAGTTAAAGGGCCGACTAATGTCGGCCTTTTTTTATAATAATGCCCTGAACTGAGCCCTACCTAAATGAATTATTCCTTTTGAAATACCCATTTGTCTTCCTTCGTATTGCATGCTGAGCTCGATGTATTCACCTATTCTTCTTGTTAAATCCAGACTCCAGATATAGTTTTTACCAGGCTGAAGACCTTCAAGCATAAGATAACTTACACTGGTATTGGTAGCACCCTGATACCTGATTGCTGTATGATTGACTTTTGCAGTAATTGCAGTTTTCCCGAAAAGATTATATCGCGAATCGAGACCTATGGAATAAATATTTCCTCTTTCCGTTAATGCGCTTTTTTTACTTTCAGACCTGTAGCTTATTTGTGTTCTGAAATCAGTTCCCTTTATTAAAGAAATTCTTGGTTCAACTGAAAATGATTGAATAGCATAATTTCTATTGCTAAATCCTGGTGTTTCCAGCGTATTTCCTTTCTTCCTTATTAATATTTCAAGTGAAAATGTCTTTAACCAATAACTTCTAAGCCGGAGATTGAGATCCCTTAAACTTCGGGTTTCAAGCCCATAAGATAGAAATGCCCTATTTGATGATTCCAGATAATTCAAATCAATACCCCAAACCTGGCTAAGTTTATTATAAGAAATGGTATGACTTTGCAACCTGTCAAAACTTAGCAAGGATGTATCACTGGCATAACTGTTGAAAGGATTCAGGTTCCGCTCTTCTCCGGATATAGATTTTTGGAATACCTGAAAAGAAGACTGCCACAAAATATTTTTCAATAATTTGAATATTGCAGTGGATTCCCTATTCTTTAGCGCAATACCGGGATTAATGAGAAAGTTATAATTGTATTGCAGATAATCGGTCCGGATAAAAGTACTGGTAGGCGTAAATAACCTTATAAACTTAGCCTCATCTCTGAATTGTGCAACTTCAAATTCATTTAATTGCTGAATACCATCTTTATTATAATCTATCCAGGTATATTCGCCCTGACCTGCAGGTACTTCAAAATAAATGTAGTCTTTTTGTGGCTCCTGCCCGCCACCAATTTCATATAACATCGATCCGGTTATCGCTCCACGCCAGATATCAGCATTGTATTCAGCTCTGCCTAAAATACTTGATCCGTATTGAACTCCACTTACCTGCTCCAATGGTATTAGTTTACGGTAAGTGACATTGAGTTTTACACGATGATGATCCCCCGATAACAACTCTCCAAAAAGGTTAAAATTCTGACTTTTATCTGTCTTTCTTAACTTATTGTTGTTGGGTAAGGCATCTGTCCGGGTAAAATATCGCAATCCCCATTTATCTGGCTTGTTATCATCTGAATTAGTAAAAATCGCAAAATTAGAAAATTCAAAACTCAAGGGATTAACAGCATCTCCATTTATACCTCTTGATAAATTTTTTTCCAGTTCATACTTAAGTCCAACAACCTGATTACGCAGGGATTTCAGATGCCTGGACATATCTAAAGTGGGTCTGAAAAAATATCCACGGAATGTTCTGTCAGAAGTGTTAGTCAGGATAAGGGAATTGTTGATATTCCAACGTTCACTCATTACACGGTAAGACAATTTCTGTCTGATTCCGTTGAAATTATCTCCTCGTTTATAGCCTCCAGCATCATATACCACGTTCAAACCTTGTTTGTTTTTTACACCAACTGAAGCCTGAACGATTTTTTCATCTGCTGGTTCAACAAGAATTCCTAATCCCCAATCCCGGTAAAACTCAATTGCTCTCAATCTCTCAACCGGCTTAAATTGAGCATTTGCAAACTCAAACCCGGCACTTGTGGTAAGCTCCAGTTTTTCTTTTAAACTGAGTAAGGTCAACTTATTTAAGTGGATTTTTCCTGCAATTCCAACATTGTCATCATCATTTAATTTTGAGAATCGATTCCGGTCAAACTGACTCAATGCGCCATCCGCATTTATCTCCCAACCATGGCTGTTATTCCAGGAAGTTCCAAAACTTAAAAGGCGTTGTTGCTTTGGAGCAACCAAAAGCAAGACAGGATCATATCGTCCGTTGAACTTTCCGGAAACAGGGTCTGGGGCTACCCACTTAAATACCTTACCATTCGCTCTTTCAGCTTCATCAATAATATAATTACCGTTGCCTTCTCCAAGATCTGAAAATGTCAAACTATAAAGATCATTCCCTGAAAATTTCTCATAAACATATATTGTATCCCTTATGTTCCCGGCATAAGTTGTATCAACCTTTCTATATTGCACTTTACTGATATCAAATGAATCTCTTTCAGCTGAAGGATAGTATGAAAACTGACTGTTATCTCCTATAGCAGAAAGAAATTGCCGTTGGGAATTATTGAGGGTTTGATTAATTGGTGAATTTCTGGAATCTGTATTACCAAAATAGCCAACTTTAACCTGCATAGACTTTCCCAATTCAATTTTCTCCTGGAAAAAAAACTGTGAATTCAGGTAATTTCTATCCGCGTATTCAAAATCAACCTGAATCCTTTTATCCTTAGAAATCATCTGACTGGGCATAAAGGTAATTTCAGCAGTATTGTAATTGATTATATAATCATGATCTTCTCCCCGTTGCAATAAAACACCATCTATATACACTCTCTCCGTACCGGCTAAAACAATAAAAAACAATTCCTGATTTGCACCTTTCAATCGGTAAGGTCCCTGATTCCCCTCTATACCTTGAAATACGTTGATATTAAATTTGCCTTTTGCAACGGCACCACTGGCTAACAGATTCCCCTTGTTTAATCTTCCAATTTTGTGTTCACCTTCAAATGAAACCCCTTGTAACCTTTTATAAAAATTTAAAAAATAAAGTTGTTTTTGTCTGATATCCAGGTCACCAAGATTGAGCTTCCATTTATCCTTTGAAAACTGGATAAAAACCTGATCAAACTCATTTAGATTTTGTGTGTTTCCATCAGGCTGAATGGGAATATTATTATCAGCAATCGCTGCATTAATTAAAATACTATCAGCCATATATCCACTGAGTTGGAGGTTTAAACTTGAGTTAAGGATGCCATCCTGTCTGTTTCCGAATGCCAGCGACCTGCCGATGCTACCTGCAGAATTTAACTTACCAAAATCCAGAGGTTTCTGCTTAGTTCCTGAATTCAAAAAAACTGTAGCAGGAAGATTGTAGCGGTAAAAGATACTGTCAAATGACCTTTTCTGAAAATCTGCTTCAAGACTAACCGGGAAAACCCTGTAACTGCACTCAATATAATCCTTATCTGGTTTAATCAACCAGACAAGATATGACTTAAAAACATCCAGCAAATAATGTTCAGCGGGAATTTCCTTGACCGAAAATGTATTCGGAACGATACTTAAGCTATCAATCCAAAGCGTATCTCCCTTATTCTGCAATAACTTATGGCGTAAGGTAGACTGATTTTGAGCATAGCCTATTCCAGAAAACGAAATAAAAATAAAAGTGAATAGTAATCTCAAAATATCCAAGTAAAGCTATTAAATCCGGTCTGGAATTTATATAACAAACAAGTAGATTCAAACTGCAAGGAAAAGCAAATAGCAGTTTATAGCTAAAGATACAAAATTTGATAGTGGGTTCAAAAAAAATGCGTTCCCAAAGGGAACGCATCTCAAAAGTCATAATGCAAATTAACTACCAGATAAACTGGATTGCAAATATTCTCTGTTTAAACGGGCAATATTCATCACTGAAATCTCTTTAGGGCATTCAGCCTCACAGGCGTAAGTATTGGTACAGCTACCGAAACCTTCCTTATCCATTTGAGCAATCATGCTAACCACACGTTGCTTTCTTTCTGGTTCACCCTGCGGTAATAAAGCGAGGTGAGAAACCTTGGCTGAAACAAAAAGCATTGCAGAAGCATTTTTACAGGCTGCAACACAAGCTCCACAACCAATACATGCTGCGGCCGCAAAAGCGTCATCCGCTTTATCTTTTTCAATTGGAATAGCGTTACCGTCTACAGCATTGCCTGTATTTACAGAAACATAGCCACCAGCCTGTATGATTCTGTCGAAAGCAGACCTGCTAACCATCAAATCTTTTATAACTGGAAAAGCATTTGCCCTGAAAGGCTCAATGGTGATAACATCCCCATCCTTAAAAGCACGCATATGTAACTGACAGGTTGTGGTTCCTTTCCATGGACCATGTGGCTGACCATCAATTACCATTGAACACATTCCGCAAATCCCTTCCCGGCAATCATGGTCAAAAGCAATAGAATCATGACCTTCCTTAATCAGTCGATCATTCAATACATCTATCATTTCCAAAAAGGACATTTCTGAGGAAATATCCTTTACATCATAGTTTTCAAAATGCCCCTGATCATGGCTGTTCTTTTGACGCCATACTTTTAACTTAAGGTTCATTGAATAATGCTGCATATGATCTGTTTGACGTTTGATTTGATTATTTATAACTTCTTTGACTGGGTTTTACAATTTCATAGTTCAGTGTCTCTTTATGCAGTTCCCAGCTAGTGCCTTTATTTTCCCAGGCAGCTACATACATATAATTTTCATCATCACGAAGTGCTTCGCCATCTGGTGTCTGGAATTCCTCACGGAAATGTCCACCGCAACTTTCATTTCTTTCCAATGCATCAAGACACATCAGTTCACCCAACTCAATGAAATCTGCTACCCTACCAGCCTTATCCAGTTCAGGATTCATCCCATTTATCTCACCTGGTATCCTGACATCAGACCAGAATTCTGCTTTCAGCGCCTGAACTTCCTTTATGGCTTGTTTAAGACCTTCTGCATTTCTTGCCATCCCACATTTGTCCCAAATGATTTTGCCTAACCTCTTGTGGAAACTTTCTACGGTTTGTTTGCCTTTAATTGACATTAAAGTATTTATTCTATCAGAAGCTTTCTTTTCAGCTGCTTCAAACGCTTCATGGTCAGTTGAAATAGATTGTGTCCTGATATCATCAGCCAGGTAATTCCCCAATGTATATGGTATAACAAAATAGCCATCAGCCAGCCCCTGCATTAAAGCTGATGCACCAAGCCTGTTGGCACCATGCTCGCTGAAATTTGCTTCACCAAGCGCATAAAGACCATCTATCGTAGTTTTTAATTCATAATCGACCCATAATCCACCCATTGTGTAATGCACAGCAGGATATATTCGCATGGGAACTTCATAAGGGTTTTCACCGGTAATCTTGGCATACATGTCGAACAGATTACCATATTTCTCCTTAACAACTTCTTTACCCAAAGCCGTAATCACATCAGGAGCAACATTACCGAGATTCCTTTTGCTGACTTCAGCTTTTCCGTACCGCTGAATTGCTGCTGCATAATCAAGGTATACGGCCTGTTTGGATGAGCCAACACCATATCCAGCATCGCAGCGTTCTTTAGCAGCTCTTGAAGCAACATCTCTTGGCACAAGATTGCCAAAAGCCGGATATCTCCTTTCAAGATAATAATCTCTCTCCTCTTCTGGTATCTCATTGGCCGGTCTGTCATCCCCTTGCTTTGCAGGAACCCAGATGCGTCCATCATTTCTAAGTGATTCAGACATCAGTGTTAATTTAGACTGATGGTCTCCTGATACTGGAATACAGGTTGGGTGGATTTGAGTGAAACAGGGATTTGCAAAATAAGCACCTTGCTTGTGGGCTTTCCACGCAGCTGTAACATTGGATCCCATTGCGTTGGTGGAGAGATAAAAAACATTACCGTAGCCACCTGTGCAAAGTAAAACAGCATGCCCAAAATGTCTTTCAAGCTCACCTGTAACAAGATTTCTGGCTATGATACCCCGGGCTTTACCATCAATGATTACAAGTTCTACCATCTCATGCCTGGAATACATGGATACAGTACCCAGCGCCACTTGTCTTTCCAGAGCCTGATAGGCACCGATTAAAAGTTGCTGACCGGTTTGACCTGCAGCATAAAAAGTACGTTGAACCTGAGTTCCCCCAAAAGACCTATTACTCAGAAGACCTCCATATTCACGTGCAAATGGAACACCCTGAGCCACACACTGATCTATAATGTTTGTACTAACTTCTGCTAACCTATGCACATTAGCTTCCCTGGCCCGATAATCCCCACCTTTGATAGTATCATAAAAAAGCCTGTACACTGAATCGCCATCATTCTGGTAATTTTTGGCAGCATTGATACCACCCTGCGCAGCAATGGAGTGTGCCCTTCTTGGCGAATCCTGAAAACAAAAAGCTTTCACTTTATAACCCATTTCACCAAGACTGGCAGCTGCAGATGAACCGGCAAGCCCGGTTCCAACAATGATTACTTCAAGTTTCCGCTTATTGGCCGGATTAACCAGCTTTACATTTCCCTTGTATTTTGTCCATTTGGAGTCCAAAGTACCACCAGGAATTTTTGAATCAAGCATATAAGTTGAATTAGAAATTAGTTAGAATAATAAAGTGAATGCACCTTTGATTGTTGGCCAGTTGAAATAAAAATGCAGTGGCATCAACGCGAAAATGAACGGAATTAATATTGAAAATATAGTTCCAGTCTTTTTAATCAGAGGAAAATAGTTTTTTGAAGTCCATCCCATGGTTTGTGAAGCACTTTGGATGCCATGAAGCAGATGCCATGCCAATGAAAAACAACCGGCAAGGTAAATAACTACAAAAAGAGGTTGTGCAAATACGTTCCTCATTTCAAGATAAAGGTTATGGTACATAACCCCATCGTATTCAACTTCAGTTAATCCACCGAAACGGGATGGCACCCAAAAATGTACCATGTGAACTATCAGAAACAAAAGAATGAGTGTTCCCAGTATAGCCATAGACCTGGAATACCACTTGGATGTTTTGTTACCTGCAGTAACAGCATAACGGGAAGTCCTGGTGGACCTGTTTTGCAATTCAAGCTTATACCCCTGAAAAATATGCAGCAAAAAGCCTGCAAAAAGCCCGATTTCAGTTATACGAACCAAAAAATTGGTCCCCATAAAGTGAGCAGCCTTGTTGAAATTCATTTCAGGATGTTCAAAGAAAACATTTGCATTGACATAACAATGCACAACAAGAAAAACAACAAGGAAAATACCTGTAAGGGCCATGACAATTTTCTTGCCAATGGAAGAGCTAAACAATTGAGTCCAGTTCATAAGTTTAAAGATTTCTCTTTTTGAATTCCCGCAAAGTTACATGACATTGACTAAATAATTTGAATTGTTTAAGTCTAACTGCTGCAAAAAGGCCAATAAAAATGAAAACTTCAACGAAATCGTTTTCAATCAAACCCTAATCTTTTGATAACCTGATTGTCTAATCGTGTAAAAAGATTGACAGCGGAATAGGTCCTCCACTCGTCTAGTTCTGTGATCATCAAATATCTGTCAACACCTGCCCTTGTAAAATCATACCTCGACTGTTCAGGTAATCCTAAAATTACCATCCAGCCACCATCTTCAACTACATCTTCATACCACTCTTCGTAGTAACAATCATCACTGCTGTGAAAATTCAGAATATTTTCGCCAACCAGAATAAATTTTCTAATGCCATTTGCGATCAGCCTGTCAATAACTTCCCGTTTAAAAGTCATGATATCATTCTCTATGGCATCATTCCATTCACCAATAAGTTCAATAATAGCAAATCCCAGCTCATAATCTGTAAATAAAATTTTCAGGTACAAGGTGGATGATCCAAAATCATCCCACTGGGGATGTATGTAATAATTATAAATTGTTTGGGTAAACTGGAATTCTGAGTATTCCCTGCCATAAAAAGGAGACCTTTGATCTTCTTCCGCTGTGTAAATATGCCTCCAGTTATAGTATGGTTCTATTACGTGCATTGCTCAGTATGATTAGTTTGACAGCGCATTTAAAGCTGATTTAACCGAACCATATTCCAAAAGAATTTTTTTAGCCTCATCATAATTTTGTATGCCTGCTTTGAGCATTAACATCTTCACCCCCCTGTCAACCAGTTTCTCATTGGTGAGCTGCATATTAACCATTTTGTTGTCCTCTACCCGGCCAAGTTGAATCATAACTGCAGTAGAAATCATATTGAGTACAAGTTTCTGGGCTGTCCCACTTTTCATTCTTGTACTTCCGGTCACAAATTCCGGCCCAACTGGTACTTCAACCGGAAACTCAGCTGCTGCTGCAAGGGGTGAACCCACATTACAGGTTATACAACCGGTTACAATGCCCATTTCCCTGCATTTTTGAATGCCCCCAATAACATATGGCGTGGTGCCACTGGCTGCAATGCCCACCACCGAATCCAGTGAATTGATATTATGTTCCTGCAGATCAACCCAAGCCTGATCAGGATTGTCTTCAGCAAATTCAACTGCCTGAAACATTGCCCCATATCCACCTGCTATGATACCAACTACCATGCCATGTGGAATTCCATAGGTAGGCGGACATTCAGATGCATCAACCACACCAAGCCTTCCGCTTGTTCCTGCGCCAATGTAAAAGAGTCGTCCCCCGGAAATCATCCTTTCTGCAATAGCATCTACAAGTATCCTGATCTGGGGAATAGCCAATTCAACGGCTGCAGGTACTTTTTGATCCTCTATATTTATACTTTCAAGGATCATCTGCGTAGACATCATCTCCAAATTCCTGTACAAAGAATCGTTTTCTGTAATCCTATTCATTTTGGTTGAATATTTCCAATTAGTTTTTCCATATGGTATTTAGCCAATCCGCTCATAGGTTGTTTGATGACATCCCCCAACTCAAAGCCATAGGCTTCACAAAGTTCAACAATTTTATCTTTGAAATGAAATGAAATGCTGCCAACAAAATTTACCTTATTTGTAAACCTTGACTTGTATCGGACGATATGCTGGTCAAAAAAAGACCTTATACTATCTTCAATGATATTTTCGATTATGTAATGCCCCCGATGAGCCGACAAAAAAACGGCAAAAGATGCAAGATACCTGTTTGGATAAGGCTCTTTGTACACTTTATGCAGAATTTCTTCTTTATTCGTCTTAAACTGCGCTTCAAATGATTCAGTCAGGATTTTATCAAACTGCTGGTATAAATAATGTGTAATGACCTTTCTGCCCATGTAGGCCCCACTCCCTTCATCCCCGAGGATAAACCCCAATCCGGGTGAATTAAAGGTGATTTTTTTACCATTGAATTCACAAGAATTTGAACCCGTTCCGAGGATACAGGCAATTCCAGAATTGTTGCCGCATAATGCAATTGCTGCCCCCATTAGATCATGAGTTACATGGATATTGCTATCAGGAAAAATTGATAAAAGGGCTTTTTTGACTATGTTGGCCTTAGGATTGGTTTTGCACCCTGTTCCATAAAAATATATACTGCTGATTTGTTTCTTGTAAATGGAGGCTGGAAATTCTTTCTTCAATAGATCAACCATTAAATCGCTTTCCATGTGGTACGGACTCAATCCGGAGGTAAAAAATGAGGGCTTTGAGGCATTGCCAACAAGCTTCCATTCCGTCTTTGTGGCTCCACTATCTGCTAAAAGTATAAAATCTGTCATTCTTTAGGTTAAATTCATCAACTTTGTAAATCAATCTACTTGAGCAATGACCCCAAATAAAAAATACAATTTTACAATCCCACTTCTTATATCAGTTGCTGTTTCAATTGGCATGCTAATTGGTTACAAATTACATAGCAATATGCCAATATCGAAAAGTTTTTTCACATCAAAAGAAAAGACTTCGTATGATGAGGTAATAGAACTGGTAAATAAAAGATATGTTGATGATATCAAGACAGACTCCATCAGTCAAATTGCCATTCAGTCAGTATTGTCGGCACTTGACCCCCACTCAAATTTCATTCCTGGATCAGAATTGATGGAAATGAATGAAGATCTTGAGGGTAGATTTGAAGGAATAGGTGTTGAATTCAATATGTTTAATGATACTGTTCACATACTTTCAGTAATAAAGAATGGTCCATCAGAAAAAGCAAAACTTGAGGTTGGAGACAGGATTCTTAAAGTGAATGACAGTCAAGCAACAGGCAGTAAAAATGCTGATAAATTTAAGCAATGGGTAAAAGGGCCGGCAGGCACACCTGTTAACCTGACAATAAGCCGGAATGGAGGAATAATAAAACAAGAAATTATGAGGGGAAGCATCCCTTTAACTTCAGTTGATGCTTCATATATGATAGACAAAGAAGCAGGATACCTGAAACTTAACCGCTTTTCCGGAAATACATACAGGGAGTTTATGGTGGAAATGGAAAAATTGAAATCACAGGGAATGAATAAGCTTATCTTGGATTTACGAGATAATGGCGGAGGAATTCTGGAAGAAGCAATCGATATTGCCGATGAATTTATCGGAGGTGATAAGCTGATTGTCTTCACTGAAGGTAAGCATAGTCCTAAAAAGGAATATAAATCCAAAAGACCGGGAATTTTTGAAGAGGGAAAAATAGTCGTAATCATGAATGAAGGTTCTGCGTCGGCTAGTGAAGTTTTAGCCGGGGCACTCCAAGATCATGACCGAGCCATAATTATTGGCATGAAAAGTTTTGGTAAAGGCCTGGTTCAGGAGCAGTTTTCTCTTAATGACGGTTCCGCCCTCAGACTGACAACAGCAAGATACTATACACCACTTGGGAGATGTATTCAAAAATCGTATGTTGATGGTTCAGAAAAATACCGTCAGGAAATTTACAGCAGAATGCATGAAACAAAGCATGATACTGTTTTGAACAAGAAAAGAAAAGAATTTAAAACACCAAAAGGAAAAGTACTGTATGATAATGATGGTATTATGCCTGACCAGGTTATATCCCGGGATTTTAATATTTTAGATTCTACTGTAATGCAGGTATTTCAAAATAACTTTATTGGCAAATTCTCTTACAATACCTATTTAAGAGAAAAGAATAACATTAAAAAATTCAAAAATCAGGAAGAATATTATGATATGTTCAACAATAACAATCAATTGATGAATACGTTGAAGGCCTACAGTCAAACAGAAAAATTGAAATTTCAGCCATTCAACGAAAAAGGTATTCCATTGATTATCAATAGAATAAAAGCACAAATAGCAAGACTTGCCTGGGATGAATCAGCTTATTTCTATGTGATAAACAAAGAGGATCCTGCTTTTCAAGCTGCAGTTGCTGCACTTAATTAAATTAGATTTTGTTTACAATATAGATTTGTGAACTGCAGGTACCTGGTCTTAATACTGCCTGTATATTTGAAAATAAACCCTGAAAGATTGCAGGTAATATGCGCATTTTGCCACTCATGTACTTTTCACTGAGCAAACTAACATAAAACGAGTCAAACCACATGGGCAGGACCTTCACGATTTTTAATCCATGCAGCCCCAGAAGTTTTTGCAATGAGGTGGGATTGAAATGATACAGATGCCGGGGAACATCATAAGCTGCCCATGATGCTTTATAATGATCTGCATCACGAGACAAATGATTTGGTACAGCTATTACAATTAAACCACCTTCAGTTAAAATATTATGCAATTGAGCAAGCGTTTCATGCAAGTCATGAACATGCTCTAATACATGCCATAATGTAATCACTTCGAAGGATTTTTTCTCAAAATCATAAATTTTATCCGGACCATTAATCTTTTCTTTGGTCAATGAGGATGCCTTTTGTCTTGCTTGATCATCCGGTTCAATACCAGATACATGCCACCCATTAGATTGCATCTCTTTTAAAAAAGCACCAGTTCCGCAACCATAATCAAGGAGCTTTGAAGATTGTCTTTCCTTTAAAAATCGGGTAATAATATTTCTTTTAGAAGAAAGTGTATATTTCCTAATAATCTGATAGACGCTATTAAATAAACCTTTGGAACTGTCTGTGTGTGATATATAATCTTCAGATTTGTAGTATTTACCAATATTTTCTTTTGATGGCGGCTGTGTTGTAAATAAAAAATTACAGCTTTTACAAACCGATAAAATAAATAATTCACCAGTTACACTGTGATCAATAACTTGAAACTTGAGTTCTATCTCAGTGCCTTTACAAATCGGACAAGCAATTATGTTTACCATGAACACTATTTCATAAGGATGTGTGATACCGAAGGTTCTGCAGGATGCAACGGGCTCAATGTGGGTTCAAAAATTGAATAATTCCCAATGAGGAATCTTGTGGATAAAATTACTATTATAAGCAAAAATAAAATGAGTGCTCCAAGCTTCCATCCTTTAAAAAACTTTTGAGTTGTTTTATCTTCAAAATATTCTTCCATTTCAGCAAGTGTTTTCTCTTGCTCGCCCACAATTACCGGGTGATCTATTTTCTCACGTAAAACATGTTTATACCTAACATCCGTATGGGTTACGGTAGCATGATTTTTTTGATGAAACAATATATCTCCCTGTTCATTCAGCATAAAAGATCCTAATCCCTGCCATTCTATTTTACCTTCCGCATGCAACCTGGTTTGCATATCCTCTTCCAGATTTTTCAAAGCTGATAATAAATTATCAGTTTCTAAACCCATATGTTTCTGCATGTAGCTTAACTGATCATCAGGCATTTTTTCTTCCCATCGATCATAACGGATAACATAGCTGAATGGGAGTATTTTTTTTCCAATGAAATCATTAATTGCAGGTATCCTGCACAGATTAAGCTGACCCAAACCTGGAATATGAACCATTCCATTTAGAGAGAAATAACGGTAAAGCACCTGAGGCAACTGAGTAGGCAACATATTGAATTTAATCCTTTTTGTTAAAAGCATAACGGACGCCACCAATGAAATTAAATCCAAAAGATGGATATTGATTCCATCGCTGATAGCGGGAATTGGCAATATTATTTAAATCAATCCATAGTGCCCATTTTTTATTTAATTTGTAGTCCACACCCATACTTATATCTGCGGCATCCTGCAATTTAATATCAGTATTATTGCCGGTTTTTGACATTGTACCACTCCACAAAACAGTAGTAAATCTTGTTTTAAGCTGCTCAAGCGGCTCCCAATCAAGCCTAAATAATAGTTCAAGTGGCAATAACCCATATGCTTCATCATAATCACTTTGTTTCTGAAAAGAATATCCTTTTAAGCCTGAACTGAATTTAAGATTATTTGAAAAGATATAGGTCAGATTAGCGTCAAGCATCAAGGCAGACAATGAAGATTCATTGAGTACTTTCAATTCATTGCCAAATGCTCCATTGTTGATAAACAATGGTTGATTTTTGAATTGTGAATATCCGGTTTTTACTGACAACTGTAACCCTTTAGAACTATGAAGATCAAATCCTGCAAAATATTGCTGTTCCTGAAAAATGGTTAACGTATCAACAGGAAGTATGAAAGGATTCATCTGATTCAACTTATACATAGAGTTGATATTCAATTCGTTATGAACACCAGCCTTTACCTTGACACTCGTTTCCGGAAGCTTGTATGAAAGCAGTATCTCAGGCAGAACAGAAAGTTTATCATTTTTTAAAACCGGAGTTACCCCCCCATTCAACAATATCTGGTTTACAGCATATTCAATATTCAGGGGTACCTGAATCAATGTTTTAGCGTCCTGCTGTTTGCTATTCTGACTTAGCTGTAATGCCTGTATATCAATAGCTGTTTTTAGATGCAATCCAGAAGCTATTCTGTACGAAACGGGCATTTTAATTAATAATTGGTTTTCACTCACTAACCGGTTTGTCCTAAAATAATCATATCGCATGGAAGGTGTAAACAAAGTCTGACCATCAGATCCTGCAACATATTGATATGACAATCCGCCAAAGGCATGGTGATAGTTCTGTTGAATCTGGTCTGAAGGAATTATGATAGCGTCATGATCGTATCCGTACAATTTATATGCGTTAAAATCGTAACCTGCAGAAAAGTCTGCAACCTGATTTTCATTGATGCGCTTACTAAATTTTGCAAGTAATGAAGAATTAGCATATTGTTGATCAACAAAACTTCCTTTAGCAGAATTATGATCTGCATGCAGTGAAAAGTGATTACCCTGAGATTTGGAATTATAACTCAGTGATGCAAATGGATTCTGAATATTGCCATAACCCAATTTAGCAAAAAAAGTTTCGCCTGAATTATTATCAGCATCCGTATCGGATTTAAAAGCTATGGGCTTAACTTCAATCGGACCAACTGAAGTTTTAAAATTCAATGTTGACTGAGTGTACCTGAATACATATGCCGAAGTATCTTTTAGTGGAGGATCAGCACGAAATTCAAGTTTGCCCGTCCTGACTATACTTGGCTTAAATGCAGAAGTAATGTTTATTTCCTCCTTTCGGTTTCTTTCAATCTGTGCATGCAGATCAGTATTCGTCAATAACAATAGAAATACTATTACAACAGTGAAAGACAAAAGAAATTCAACTTTATTTGGATATCGCATTATTTTCAGATTTTTCAACTTTACTCAGTAATTCAATTGCTTCCTGCTTCAGTGTTAAGATTGTACAATTTTCAATCACGCTCTTTAAAGTTGCCTTCGCATTAAAATAATCCTTTTGCTCCAAGAAGATTTGTCCGAGTAAAATATATGATTTCGTTATCCAAAATTCATAAGAACCTGATTTTTCGATTGCAATTGTAGCCAGATTCTCTGATTCTGTATAATTTCCAGATAAAAATTGATTCATTGCAAGCTGGAACCTGCTTTCTGCCGCAAGTGCAGAATTACTGGTATTCAAAACTGCTTTGAAATAAACAGACGACTGCATCAATGATCCCGATAATTGCTCTGCATATCCAAGTATTATGTTGGCAAATGATTTATCGTCTGAGGTAGAAACAGCATTTCCAATTAATGAAGTTGCAGATGACCTGCCATCATTCCATTTTTTCTGATAATAATATGACCTCACTGTTCCGCGAAGTGCTTCTAGCACTGCTTCGGGATTGGATGAAATTTCAGATAATTGTAAAAAAACCCTGAGCGCTGATTCATAATCTTTTAAATCAAAGAAATATAGCTTCCCGGATTGGCGAAGTGCTTTTTCCTGATATTTACTAACCCCTTTTGCCCCCAACTGCTCAAACAGGATTGCAGCATTTTTCCAGTCTTTACTTTTTAACAACATTTCACCTTTGTAATTAAGCACATCGGCAATAAAAAGTCCATCTGGAAAACTCTTGATGTAATCATCAAGCACCTTCAAGGAAGCAACATTATTGCCTTCCGCATAAATCGTTTGAACATATTGAAAGGTCAAAGAATCCTTTTGGAGTTGATCAACACTTCTTCCTGTAGATGCAAGAAAAGATTCATAATCTGAAATCCGCCCCGTTTCTACAAACAAAGACTTTGCAGACTCCAATGCTTCCTGTGCGTATTCAGAAGCGGGATATTGATCAATCAGTTTTTTATAATAAGATATTGACTCTTCAGGCTTATTCAGGTTGTAATATGCAATAGCCAATTTGATAAAGGATTCAGGCATTCGGTCATCATCTTTATCAACCAAAGAGGGTATTCTCTTGAGATATGGAATCGACTTGTCATATTGCTCCTCAGACATGTAGGTATCAGCCAGCTCCATAGTTACCAGTGGCATAAGTTCAGATTGGGGAAATCTAGATTCCAATATTTTTAGCTGGTCAATCTTTTTATCGGCGGACTTTGAACCCTCAATTAGTGCAGTTTGAAAATACGCATAATCGGAACCATAGCCTGGTTTATCCCTCATGGATTGATATAAAGTTCTGGCCCTCTCCACATTTTTAAGCATAAAGGCACAATCAGCCGCCCTCAAAACAGCTTCTCTTCTGAAATCATTGGAAATAAGCGCTTTAGATTGGATAATTTTTTCAAAATAAGTTACAGCAGATTTGTAATCCTCTTGATCTAAATATGCATATCCCAGATTGTAATTGGCATTATCTTCATTAGCCTGTCCAAAATCATTTTGCCTGACTTTTAAATAATCCTGCGTAAACTTGATAACAAGTGAAACCTGATCTTTACGGGATGCTATTTCCCCCCTCCAAAACAATGATGGTGGATAAAACGGAGAATTTTTATATGATGCCACAGCTGATAGCAATTTATCAGCATCATCATACTGTAAATCATTAATCAGCTCTACTCCCCTTCCAAAATAAATTCTTGGAGCCACTTTCTGCATGGTCAACTGGTCTACTTTACCATCCTGAATGAGCACAAGTGCTTGGCGGTAATTATTTGTTTTGGCATAATAGTCAACCAGGATTGCTCTTGCTTCATTTACATGAACTGACTGCCGCTGCTCCAATAAAATTTTATTCAATTCTTGCACAGCCATATCTTCAAAGCCCAATTCCAGGGATAGCTTTGCCAGCTGAAACCTGACATTATCCAATTGAGGTCCTTCCTCAAGTGTAGAGCTACAAATTTGAAAAGCACTTCTTGCATTGGCTTTCAGGCCAGACTGAAGATAACTATTGCCCAATAAAAGCATCGATTTTGCAGCAAGTTGGCCGTTTGAAGAGGATAATGGTTTCAATTCCGTAATTGCTTTGGCATACTGACCTGTAGCATAATAGGCAGAACCAAGCTCAAAATGCTGAACTTCAGTCAATTCAATTCCCTGCCCTTTAGCCATATTGAATAAAGCAACAGACTTTACAAAATCACCAGTGTTATGGTATGCGGATGCAAGTAAAAGTGTTGTTGCCTGAATATGGAGCTGATCTCCGGACTTCATGTACTTTTCTCCATAAGTAATGGCTTTGGAGAAATTACCTGTAGACTGTGCAATACAAGCCTGGTAAAAAGGAATGACGTTTATATACGCCGGATCAGACTCTATTAATTTAAAATAGGATCCAGCCTCTTCATATTTTTTCTCAGAAAATGCTATAAAACCAAGGTAATACCTAACATCTACCAGGTATGTTGATGTACCAAGCTGATCAATACTGCGCAAATAAGGTTTAGCATTATCGAATTTTTGCTGTGAAAAATAAGATATCCCTTTTTCAAACTGAACCCGTTCATTTTCATCATTTGATAAGTACAGTGGGTCGGTTTGCTCCAAATATTCAAGCGCACGGCTAAAATCGGAAGTTGAAAAGTAATGGTGACCAATATGATATGCCAATTTTACATGCGTATTGCGGTCTCCTGTTGCACTCATCAACTCTTGAGCACTTCTGATCATTGGTTGCTGGTGCATAATAACTCCTGAAATCAATTGTATATACTTCAACTCAGCTAAGTCCTGTGCAGAAAACAAAGTAGAAGCATTGGCGGAACTCGTAATGGATGAGATATATGAACCTGCAGCATCAAATTGTTTTGAATTAAACAATGATTTTGCTTTTTCAACTTGTAAAAATGAAGGAGCCATCGTACGGGTAGCTTGCCCCTGAACGAAAAGAGATGAACAAAAAAGAACTAAACCTACCAAAAATTTGAGCCCAATTGGCAAAAATGACTTCATAAGCTATATTGGGATTTACTTTTTCAAAAATAATTTGAAAATACTGAGATCCATGCAATATCTTAACTTTGTTCCTCACTTTAACGAAGATTTTAATCAGTTGCCAACTTAAACCAATGAAAAAACTGCTTAGCATCCATTACAGTCCACTTTTATTTAACCTTTCCGCGTTAGTCCTGAGACTTATTGCAGGAGTTCTGATGATGTCTCATGGGTACGATAAACTGGTGCATTACAGCGAAAAAAAGGCAACTTTTTACAACTTTTTAAATATCGGAACTGAAAATTCACTGCTGCTGGCCATTTTTGCAGAATTTTTTTGTGCCCTTTTCATCACATTAGGCTTGTTTACCAGACTGGTTGCAATACCTCTGGTAATCATTATGGGAGTAGTTGTTTTTAAGGTTCACCAAATGGATTTTTTTCAGACAGGCGAAATGGCAAGTTTGTTTTTGGGTATATTCATTACGCTTTTGCTATGTGGACCTGGAAAAGTAAGTATAGACGGGATAGCCAGTAAATAATATTATCATGTTCAGCTTTGATACACATGTAAGAGTCCGCTATGCAGACACAGATCAGATGCAGGTTGTCTATCATGGTAAGTTTGTTGAATATTTTGAAGCAGGAAGGACTGATTCTATGAGATCACTTGGTATTGTATACAAGGATCTTGAAAAAGCAGGAATACTGATGCCAGTCGTAAGCCTGGAGTGCAAATTCATTAGACCGGCAAAGTACGATGACCTGCTCACAGTGAGAACAATAATTGAACAACTGCCAACCAATCACGCGATACTCTTTAAGAATGAGATATATAACGCTGAAAATCAACTACTTTGTGTTGGCTATATAAAGCTTTACTTCATGGATAAGTCGAGCTTTTCAAAAATCTCTATCCCAGAAATACTGCTTAATAAACTTTCTCCTTTTTTTGAAAACACACCAACTTTATGATAACTACGCAAAAAGGTATTGCCTCAATCATAACCATTGGTGATGAATTGTTAATCGGTCAGACCATTGATACCAACAGTGCCTGGATGGGAATTGCTTTGAATGAATCAGGTATTGCTGTAAGACGCAGGTTGGCTGTAGGAGACAATTGGGATGATATATGGCAGGCAATTGAACAGGAATCCGCATTTGCCAATATTATCCTGATCACAGGGGGACTTGGACCAACAGCAGATGACATCACAAAACCCTTGTTGTGCAAATTTTTTGAGGGGGAACTCGTTGTGGATCAGGGTGCTCTGGATAATGTGATTGATATTTTTTCAAACAAATTAGGAAAACCTCTCATTGAACGGAACCTTAAACAGGCTGAAGTTCCCAGCACCTGTGTCGTAATTCCCAACAAAAGGGGGACTGCCCCCGGCATGCTTTTTGAAAAAAACAATTGTGTATATGTAAGCATGCCAGGCGTGCCACATGAAATGAAAGGAATGATGTCTGACGATGTTATTCCATGGCTGATAAATCATTTCAGCGTAGATAAAATCATTCACAAAACCTTGCTGACTGCAGGAATAGGTGAATCATTTCTGGCGGAAATTTTGAGTCATTTTGAACAACTGCTCCCACCCGAAATAAAACTTGCATATCTCCCCAGTTATGGCATGGTGAGACTAAGGCTTACCACAAGTCATCCTTCACATCATACAGAAATTGAAAAACAATTCAACGCTTTAAAAATAATTGTGCAAGAACACCTCGTTGCAGATGAAGATCTATCTATGCAGGCCGCAGTTTCAGCTAAAATGATGGAGCAGTCGAAAACACTGAGCATAGCGGAAAGCTGCACAGGAGGGTATATTGCACACCTGATCACATCACTGCCAGGAAGCAGTCAGTTTTTTTTAGGTGGAATCGTGAGCTACTCCAATGAATTAAAAATGTCTTTGCTCAATGTACCA
>JBILSG010000084.1:0-8062 GCA_044372235.1 Chitinophagaceae bacterium | reverse complement strand
GGCTTACAAGTCCTTTAACAATCATGGCATCGCTATCTCCTTCAAAATGAACCAGTCCATCTTTACAATAAGAATGTATCCATACACTTGACTGACAACCTTTTATTTTGTAGTCATCTGTCTTAAATGATGCATCCAAAATTGGTAATTTCCTGCCCAGGTCTATCAGGTATTCATATTTTTCTTCCCAAGTTTCAAACATGGCGAAGTCTTCTGTAAGTTCCTGTTCTATTGCTGCTATGGATCTTGTTTCCTGCATTTATCTGAGCATCTTGATTGACTTGTTCAATGCTTGTGTAAAGATATCGATTTCTTCAAAAGTATTGTAGGCAGCGAAAGAAGCTCTGGTTGTGCCCACAATCCCAAGTCTTTTCATAAGCGGTTGTGCACAATGATGACCAGTTCTCACCGCAATACCTTGATTGTCTAACAGGATGGCAAGGTCTTGCGGATGGATGTCATCAATCGTAAATGATACAACACTCACTTTATTGGAAACATTACCTCTTATGTGAAGACCGTCAATTGCTTCCAGTTTTTCTGTGGCATAGCGCAACAGGGCGTCTTCATGTGCATGAATATTTTTTTTGCCTATATCCTGTATGAAATCCACAGCCGGTTTCAATGCAATGAAGTCTGCAATGTTTGGTGTACCAGCCTCAAATTTGAAAGGTAATTCGTTAAAAGTGGTTTTTTCAAAAGTAACTTCCTTGATCATTTCACCTCCGCCCTGATAGGGTGGTAACATTTCGAGCAATGCTTTTTTTCCGTAAAGAATTCCGGTGCCTGTTGGACCGTAAATTTTATGTCCGGAAAAAACAAGAAAGTCACAGTCAAGCTGCAGCACATCCAGCTCGAGGTGAACACTTGATTGCGCGGCATCAACCAGCACAAGTGCACCATAAGTGTGTGCCAGTGTTATGATATCTTCCACAGGGTTTACAACGCCAAGTGCGTTGGACGCATGAACAATTGAAACAAATTTGGTTTTTTCATTCAGCATATCGCTGTATGCTTCCATGTCCAAGACACCATTATCATCAATCGGAATTATCTTTAAATGTGCACCTCTTGCTTCAGCCACCATCTGCCAGGGCACAATGTTGGCATGATGTTCAAGGCTGGAAATGATGATTTCGTCGCCCTTTTGAAGATGTGTATTCCCCCATGCTGCTGCAACAAGGTTAATGCTTTCAGTAGTACCCTTTGTAAAAATTATTTCTTCAGGTAGTGCGGCACCAATAAAATGCTGAATACTGTGTCTTGTTGCCTCAAATGCTGCTGTGGCCTCATCTGCAAGGGTGTGTAAACCCCTGTGGATGTTGGCATTGTAATGACTGTAGTAATGTGTAAGGGCCTCAATTACCTGCAAAGGTTTCTGAGCCGTAGCTGCGTTGTCAAAATAAATCAGATCTCGACCTTTTACCTTTCTGTTCAGGATCGGAAAAAGAGCCCTGATATCCTCAACGTTATATCCGGATAGTGATTCTGTCATCAAATGGTAAATGATAATCTTTTGGAAATAAGCAGGTTTGCAAATGTCCTTACATTTTCATCTTTAATCTGGTCGAGGATATCCATGGCAAAGGCATGTAGCAAGAGTGCCTGTGCATTTTCCACGCTGATGCCCCTTGCCCGCAAGTAGAATAAAGCGTCTTCATCAAGTTTGCCAATTGTGCAACCATGAGAACATTTGACATCGTCAGCAAAAATTTCCAGCTGTGGTTTGGTATTGGCTGAGGAGTTGCTTCCGATGAGAATATTTTTGTTGGACTGGTAAGCATTGGTTTTTTGTGCGTCTTTCCGTACAAATATTTTACCATTGAATACGCCGGTAGAATGACCATCCATGATGCCTTTGTACAGCTCATTGCTGTAACAATGCGGCATTGCATTGTCAACAATGGTATGGTTGTCTGCAAGCGTTTCATCATCAAGCAGGTATAGTCCATACATATGGCTTTCGCCATGTTCTGCTTCCATCACCATGTTGAGGTTATTCCGAACAACTTTACCGCTTAAGGTAATGGTTACGGCATGTGTGAGTGACTTGGCAAGCTGACGGATATGTGTAGTACCGGTGTGACTGGAAGCGTTTCCTTCATCCTGGATTTTGATGTAATACAGCACGGCATCCTGTGCGGTACAAACTTCTAAGACTTCATTGGTCAATGTGTCACCAGAACCCAGATTGATATAGTGTTCAATGATGGTGGCCTGTGCGCCTGCTTCAATGTTGGCAAGTACTCTTGGCTGGGAAAAACGGAGTCCGTTTGATGAATCTGAAAAATGGTAGATGGCTACTGGCGCTGTTAGTGATTTACCTTTGTTTACACGCAGATAGACACCTCCTGCAGCGAATGCACCATTGAGTGCATTGATGCCATCTGTGTGGTAACGCGCGCTATGGCCAAGATTTTCCTTGACAAATGCGGCGTCTTCATCTGTAGATGCCGCTTGTAAGGATTTTACGATAAGTGAAGATTCATCATCTTGGATATTACTCAATTCCGGAACGAAGTATCCATTTACAAAAATGATGCTGTTTGCATTTTCCAGTCCGGGCAGGAAGTGCTTTGTGATGATTTCTTTCGCAGGTAATTGATCCTGCCCTGCAATGAGCTTATCTGTAAATAAATTCCGGATACGGGTATATCTCCATTCTTCATGTTTCAGTGCTGGCAGGCCCCAGTTTGAAAAGTTGGTCCAACTATCTTGCTGGAATGCAGACAATCCTGAATGCTCAGTTGATGATGCCGTAAATGTATCCTGTAAAAATGTTTTAACGTCCATGTTACACAGTTTCCTTTTCTACTTCTGCCTTGATGAAATCATATCCCTTTTCTTCCAGTTCGAGCGCCAGTTCTTTTGTTCCAGAACGAACAATCCTGCCATTATAAAGTACATGAACAAAGTCAGGTACAATATAGTCGAGCAAACGCTGGTAATGTGTTACAACCAAGAAAGCATTGTTCGATGAGCGCAATTCGTTTACTCCATTGGCAACAATCCTGAGTGCATCAATATCAAGACCTGAGTCTGTTTCATCCAAAATGGCGAGTTTGGGTTCAAGCATAGCCATCTGAAATATTTCATTTCTTTTTTTCTCACCACCTGAAAAGCCTTCATTGAGTGATCTGGAGAGAAGCGACTGGTCAATTTGAACCAGTTTCATTTTCTCCTTCATGGTCCTCAGGAATTGGGCAGCATCCAGGGGGTCAAGGCCCTGGTATTTTCTTTTTTCGTTGACTGCAGTCTTGATAAAATTGGTGGTACTTACACCCGGGATTTCAACGGGATACTGAAAGGCCAGGAATAATCCTTCCTTTGCACGGTCTTCAGGTGAAAGTTCGAGGAGGTCTTTGCCCTGGAAATCTACAGAGCCACCGGTTACTTCATAATCTGCTCTTCCTGCAAGCACCGATGCGAGTGTACTCTTACCGGATCCGTTTGGTCCCATAATGGCATGTACCTCTCCTGGTTTTATTTCAAGATTGATACCTTTCAATATTTCCTTTTCTTCAATTCTTGCCTGCAGATTTTCGATCTTTAACATATTGGTATTTTGTCGTTTTACAGTTTGATTATCCTACACTGCCTTCCAAGCTTATGGCCAGCAGTTTTTGTGCTTCTACCGCAAATTCCATTGGCAGCTGGTTCATGACTTCCTTAGCAAAGCCATTGATGATCAGGGCTACGGCGGTTTCGGTATCCATGCCACGTTGGTTGCAGTAAAATATCTGATCTTCTCCAATTTTAGAGGTGGTGGCTTCGTGTTCCACCATTGCAGTATTATTTTTTACCTCTATGTAAGGGAATGTATGCGCGCCGCACTTGTCGCCCAATAAAAGTGAATCGCATTGGGAGAAATTGCGCGCATCGCTGGCATTTTTAGCTACACTAACCAGTCCCCTATATGAGTTCTGACTTTTTCCGGCAGAAATTCCTTTTGAAACGATTCTGCTCCTGGTGTTTTTACCGAGGTGCACCATTTTGGTGCCTGTATCAGCCTGTTGATAATTGTTAGTGACGGCAACAGAGTAAAATTCACCGATGCTGTAATCACCCTTGAGGATTACACTGGGATATTTCCAAGTGATGCTTGATCCCGTTTCAACCTGCGTCCAGGAAATCTTTGAATGGTTGCCGGCACAGATGCCTCTTTTGGTAACAAAATTGTATATCCCACCTTTACCTTCCTTATCGCCCGGATACCAATTCTGTACGGTAGAATATTTAACCTCTGCTTTTTCCATCGCCACAATTTCCACAACTGCAGCGTGCAGCTGATTTTCATCCCGCATGGGAGCCGTACAGCCCTCCAGGTAGCTTACATAGCTGCCTTCTTCCGCAACGATGAGGGTTCTTTCGAACTGACCTGTATTGGCTGCATTGATTCTAAAATAGGTTGACAGTTCCATCGGGCACCTTACGCCTTTTGGAATGTAACAGAAAGATCCGTCGCTGAAAACAGCTGCGTTCAGGGCTGTAAAGTAATTGTCTGTTGCAGGAACAACAGAACCAAGGTGCTTTTTAATGAGGTCTGGATGTTCCTGAATGGCATCACTCATGGAACAGAAGATCACACCAACCTTGGAGAGCTCCTCTCTGAAAGTGGTGGCAACGGATACGCTATCGATAACAGCATCAACAGCAATACCTGAAATACGCTTTTGCTCATCCAGTGAAATACCCAGTTTCTCAAATGTTTTTCTGAGTTCCGGATCAATTTCATCCAGGCTGTTGGGCGCAATTTTCTGCTTGGGTGCAGAATAGTAAATGATGTCTTGGTAGTTGATGGTGGGAAAAGTCAGGTTTGCCCATTCCGGAGTCTCCATGGTTAGCCAATGCCTGAATGCCTTAAGCCTGTATTCAAGCATCCAGGATGGTTCATTCTTTTTTGCAGAGATAAACCTAACGGTATCCTCGGTAAGACCCATTGGGGCTTCATCAGCCTCAATATCTGTTACGAAACCATATTTATAGTCCGAGTTTGTAATCTGTTCGAGTATGTCTTCTTGTTCCTCCTGCATAATCTGCTCAAGTTTTGAATCCGCAAAATTCAACATTTTGCAGCTTTGTAAAAAGTGATAATACTCCAATAAGCCTTTAAGTCTCCCTTTTTTCCCAAATTCGTAACAAGTCCTGACTGTTTTGGTTCATTTCAACATATTGTTGACATTCCCAGTCGTCACAGATTTTAATTATTTTTATCAAAATTTGTGTACGATGGTCTCAAAAGCGTGGTTGTCAGGACTTTTTGAAGCTGAATATGGTAGTTCCCCCCTTGTTTTTCAGTCGCCCGGAAGGATAAACCTCATCGGCGAACATACAGATTACAACGGAGGATGGGTGATGCCTGCCGGGATCGACAAAGCATGTTCCCTGGCAATTCTTCCCCTGAAAGAGGGACCCACAACGGTATGGGCTTTTGACCTTCAGGATAAAATCTCGGTTAACTCCTTTCCAGAAGCTGCAACCGGCAGCCATTGGAGTAATTATATTTTTGGTGTTTGCCTCGCTTTCTCCCGACGTGGTGTAAAGCTACCACATTTTCAGGCAATCGTTTCTTCTGATATTCCTGTGGGTGCAGGATTGTCTTCGTCAGCAGCTTTGGAGTCGGTTTTCGCCTTTGCTTTCAATGAGATTTCCAGTGCGGGATTAGATAGCATGGAGTTGACGCGGATTGCGCGTGAGGCAGAAAATGAATTTGTGGGATTGCAATGTGGTATCATGGATATGTTTGCCAGCATTCATGCCAGGCAAGATCATGCTATCAGGCTGGATTGCCGGTCACTTGCCTATGAATATGTGCCGCTGGCAATGGGAGGTAATAAGCTTTTACTTTTTGATACCTGCCTCAAACATGACCTGGCCAGTTCTGAATACAACCTGCGCCGGCAAGAGTGCGAGCAAGTTGTGCATTACTTTCAAGGTTTAGGTATTGAAGCGCAAACACTCAGGGATATAACTATGCCACAGCTAATGCGAGCAGCTACGGATCTTGATCCGATAAGTTTCAACAGGGCAAGGTTTGTGCTTGAGGAGAATGAACGGGTTGAGGTATTTGCTGAGGCCATGCAAACAGGTAACTGGGCTTTGGCAGGAGAGCAGCTTTATGCATCTCATGCGGGATTAAAAAATGATTATGCCGTGAGTTGCAAGGAGCTGGACTTTCTGGTTGATGCGGTAAGGGGTCAGCAGGGGGTATGGGGTGGTAGGATGATGGGCGGCGGATTTGGTGGCTGTACCATCAATATAGTAGTGGCGTCTGCAGTGGATGATCTGGTACAAAAAGTTGCTTCTGCGTATCTAAATGTTTTCGGTGTTGAGCCAAAACATTATATTGCAAGTACAGGCGATGGTGCCTGTAAGCTCTAACTGCCTCGTATGAAAAAAATGTTATCTGCTGCCATCATGCTGATGGCTATTTCTTCATGTATAATTACTCCTGATAAAATGGAACAAGAACTACTCGATGCTGCAAGAGCAGAAGCTTTTGCTTCTGGTGACAGCATCAGGCTGTTCACACTCAGCAACAAAAAAGGGATGACAGTAGAATTTTCAAACTATGGTGCAACCATAGTGGCTGTGCATGTGCCTGATCAGTTGGGTAAGGTCGAAAATGTTACCCTTGGGTATGATAATCAGTCCTCACTGGCAGCAGGAAAGTCATATTTTGGTTGTGTGGTTGGTAGGTATGCAAACAGGATTGCAGGTGCCACTTTTGCTATTGGCGGCAATAAATACCAGATCCCTCAGAATGATGGTCCGAATTCACTTCATGGTGGCATCAACAGCATCGACAAGCAGGTTTGGAAAGCCAGGGTCATGAATGATGCCATCAAGTTTACCCGTAGCATGGCAGACGGCGAAAATGGCTATCCCGGAAACATGCAGGTTACCGTAACTTATTCCCTGCGTGACGACAATTCCCTAGTTATAGACTATACAGCTACCACAGATCAGGAAACAGTTTTGAACCTGACCAACCACGCCTATTTTAACCTTTCAGGAAATCCGGAAAAACAGATTCTGGATCATGAAATCATGATCAGGGCTTCAGCCTTTACACCTGTCGACAGCACCTTAATCCCCACGGGAGAGCTCAGGCCTGTTAAGGGAACACCGTTTGATTTTACAGCTCCTGTTGCAATCGGTAAAAACATTTCACTGGAGGACGAACAGCTGGTCTTGGGTAAGGGATTTGACCATAATTTTGTGCTTGATAAGCAGCTTTCTGATGAACCCGCAGTTGTTGTTACAGAGCCGATTTCCGGACGTCGGATGGAGGTTTTTACAACTGAGCCGGGTGTTCAGTTTTATACTGGCAATTTCCTGAATGGAACGGAAAAAGGAAGGGGTACTGCTTACCAGCACAGAACCGGATTTTGTCTGGAAACACAGCACTTTCCTGATTCACCCAATCAGCCTACTTTCCCTTCAACATCATTGAAGCCGGGAGAGACTTTTAAGAGTCAGACGGTTTATCGTTTTTCAACTGTAAAATGACCTTTTTCATTTTGAAACACTGAATGTATTAACAATAATCTTTTAGAATCAGCAATCATGAAATATTTGCTCGGTATTGACATCGGATCATCATCTGTTAAATGTGCGCTAATCCATGTTGATTCGGGAGCGTGTGTAGCCTCAGCCTATTCGCCATCCAGCGAGATGCGCATCAGTTCACCTCAGGCTGGTTTTGCAGAACAGGATCCTGAAATGTGGTGGACAGAGCTGCGCAATGCCATGTCTATGTTGGCAGATGAATATGACTATAAAGCTGGTGAGATAGCTGCCATAGGTATTTCTTATCAGATGCATGGGCTGGTTGCGGTAGACAGAGATGGTGCTCCCGTAAGGTCTTCAATTATTTGGTGCGATAGCAGAGCGGTGGAAACAGGTTCTGCAGCTTTTAGTGCCTTAGGTGAGGAATTCTGCCTTCAGCATTACCTGAATTCTCCCGGAAATCTCACTGCCTCCAAATTAAAATGGGTCAAAGACAATGAACCTGAAGTTTATGCGAGGATTCACAAAGTCATGTTACCCGGAGACTACA
>JBILSG010000083.1:0-8091 GCA_044372235.1 Chitinophagaceae bacterium | reverse complement strand
TGGTGAGTTTTCTCATTTCAATGAAAGCTGTTCATACTGCTCCTTATAACATGAAACTGTCTGCGTACGGTTTTTTTTCGGGAGACATAAAAATTCAACAGCCCCAAAAAGGGGTCATGCCCTATGCTTTAAAATCTCCTCTTTTTTCCGACTATGCCCATAAGCTCAGGTTTGTTCAGCTGCCGGATGGTTCAAAAATCCCTTATAATCCCGATTCGGTTCTGCAGTTTCCGGTAGGTACAAAAATTGTAAAAACATTTTTCTATTTTAATGATGAGCGTAACCCTGAAAAGGGCAGGAGGTTGATCGAAACACGTGTATTGTTGCATGAGGAAAAGGGCTGGAAGGCGCTGCCTTATATCTGGAATGAAGATCAGACAGATGCTTTTCTGGAGGTTGCAGGAGGTAAAACCGAAGTTTCATTCGTCAATGCATCTGGAGGAAAAATGAAATTTGATTACCAGGTTCCGAACATGAACCAGTGCAAAAGTTGTCATGAACGCAATGGCGTGATGACGCCCATCGGACCATCAGCGAGGCAACTGAATGGGGTGTTCGATTATGATGGTCAATCTATGAATCAGCTGGTGAAGTGGCATGAAACCGGTGCACTTCAGGGCTTACCTCAAGACGCTTCAGCCATTCCTTCCCTGGTTGATTACAATGATCCTTCAAAGCCGCTTGAGGAAAGGGCACTTGCATACCTGGATGTCAATTGCGGACATTGCCACAATGCAGCCGGACAGGCCCAAACATCAGGGTTGTTTCTTGACTGGAAGACAAAAGACAAAACGGCCTATGGGTTCATGAAAACGCCTGTTGCTGCCGGTAGAGGCTCAGGTGGACGACAGTTTGATATTGTTCCTGGGAGGCCTGATCAAAGTATTCTGTATTACCGGATGGCTTCAACCGATCCTGGCGTGATGATGCCAGAGCTTGGCAGAAAAGTCAATCATACCGAAGGATTGAAGCTTATTGAGGCTTGGATAAAAAGTTTACAACCAGAAAATTGAATGTATGATGAATAAAATTTTTTCGGGAGTTTTATTGTTACTGTTGGCAGTAACGAGTGCAACGGCCCAGCAAGGCGAGAAGCCTAATATTATTTACATCCTCGCAGACGACCTCGGGTATGGTGATGTCAAAGCCTACAATGCAGCAGGCAAAATCAATACTCCCAACATTGATCAACTCGCCCGGCAAGGTATGCGCTTTACAGATGCCCATTCGCCATCGAGTGTGTGTACACCCACACGGTATGCCATCATGACGGGTCGTTACCCTTGGCGCAGTGCCAAACCTGTAGGCGTATTGAATGGCTTCAGCAGACCATTGATGGAAAACGATAGGGCAACTGTGGCTGCATTATTGAAGCAGCATGGGTACAATACCGGAGTCATCGGCAAATGGCACCTCGGACTGGGATGGACGCCAAAACGTGAATATGCCCATTTACTGCAAAACAAGGGCTATGGAATTGACAGCGAAATGAATCCAGATCATGTTGACTTGGAACAGGGCATGACAGTGAGTCCACAAAACAATGGCTTTGATTACTCCTACGTGTTGCCTGCATCATTGGATATGCAACCCTATTGTTACGTGGAGAATGGAAAATTGGAACAACCACTCACCTCGATGACCCCAGGACAAAAACCAGATACAGGATATGCAGGTGCGTTCTGGCGGGCAGGACTGATGTCGCCCTCTTTTGATTTTAATGATGTCATCCCCAATTTCACCAGAAAAGCACAGGCCTTCATCTCTGCACAAACAAAAGACAAGCCCTTTTTTCTTTACTTGCCGTTGCCTGCTCCCCATACACCCTGGGTGCCGGCAGATGAATTCCGGGGGAAATCCAAAGTTGGGGAATATGGTGATTTTACAGAACAACTGGATGCATCTGTTGGCATGATTTTGAAAACACTCGAGAAAGCCGGACTATCCAAAAACACCATTGTCATTTTTACTAGCGATAACGGTCCGTACTGGAGAAGTGACTACATCAGTAAATACAATCATGTGTCAGCCGGCCCCTGGCGGGGGATGAAGGGTGATGCCTTTGAAGGAGGCCATCGCATACCTTTCATTGTAAGGTGGCCCGGTAAAGTGAAGGCAGGAACTGTAAGTGATGCCACTACCACATTGGCTAACCTGATGGCTACGGCAGTTGATATTGTTGGAGATAAAAGTGATCAATACCGGGTGGAAGACAGCTATAGCATTTTACCTGTGCTGACAGGAAAAATGAATGCTGTGGAGAATCAGCCTGCGGTTGTACACAGCTCATCTGCTGGATTTTTTGCCATCAGGCAGGGCGACTGGAAACTCATAATGGGATTGGGATCCGGAGGATTCACTGTTCCAAAGGAAATCAAACCCCGGGCAGGTGAACCAGCCGTTCAGTTGTATAACCTGAAAGATGATCCCGGTGAAACCCAGAACATGGCAGCAGCGAATCCTGGAAAAGTGTCTGAACTGACCCGATTGCTGGGAACCATAAAAGCATTAAATTCATCTCATTAAAATAACTAATATGTCATTCCGCCGGTCGCTTGCCATTTTTCTGTTGCTCAGCTCCTTTGTTACTGCTTGGGCACAACCTACAGTTCAGCCTGTTCAGATTGTCATCACTCCCAATCACGACAATTGGGAATACAAAGCGGGTGAGTCTGCCACATTTTCTATTCAGGTGTTGAAGTTTGGCGTTCCTCAGAAAGGTTTAAAAATATTTTATCAGGTTGGTCCAGAGCGGATGAAACCTATGAAGTCAGATTCAGTTACACTGAAAGATGCCCCGTTTCAGACTGCAGGATTTACCATGAAAGAGCCGGGTTTTTTAAGATGCGTTGTAACGACCACGGTTGACGGAAAAGTATACCGCAACCTCACCACTGCAGGATATGATATCACGAAGATTCAGCCAGCTGTTGAAAAGCCCGCAGATTTCGAGCAGTTCTGGTCTGCTAATATCGCAGAGTTAGCTAAGCTGCCACTTGATGCCAAGTTTACGCTTCTGCCAGAAAGGTCATCTTCCAAGACCAACGCCTACCATGTGAGTTGCCAGGGATATGGCGGTTCAAGGATTTATGGCATGCTGGCCGTTCCCAAGGCTCCCGGCAAATACCCTGCAGTATTGCAGGTGCCAGGTGCCGGTATTCGTCCATATGCCCCCGATCTGGAGCTGGCGGATAAGGGCGTAATTGTATTTACAATTGGTATACATGGTATACCTGTTAATATGGATCTTCAGGTGTATAATGACCTTGTAAACGGTGGACTCAAAAGTTATTTCTATTTCAACCTGGATGACCGCGATAAAAACTATTACAAAAGGGTTTACACCAATGTAGTCAGGGCCAATGACCTGCTGGTTTCATTGCCTGAATACGATGGAAAGACCCTTGCTGTGATGGGTGGCAGTCAGGGTGGTGCCCTCAGTGTGGTAACAGCCTCGTTGGACAAGCGCGTGAAATACATGGCAGCCCTTTATCCTGCCCTGGCAGACCTTACAGGATACCTGAAAGGAAGGGCTGGTGGTTGGCCGCATATGTTCAGCGAAGGTCATCCTTGGAACCCGCAAAGTGACAAAGCAAAGACTGCACTGGCTTATTACGATGTGGTCAACTTTTCCAGGCAGGTTAATATCGAAGGATATTACAGCTGGGGTTTCAATGACGAGACTTGTCCGCCCACTTCTTTTTATGCTGCCTACAATGTAGTTAACGCGCCCAAGCAGGCAAATATATTCCATGATACAGGGCACTGGACTTATCCCGAGCAGAGACAGGCAATGAGCCAGTGGCTGTTGTCTAAAATCAGGCCCTGATCAGGGCTTTGCAGGCCAGTCAGTTTCGATGCCCCGGGCACGGATAAAATCCTGGAATTCCCTCAGGTAAACATTGTTTTCCCTTATTTCCCTGGGGGTAAGTTTCTTTTGTCTGGAAAATGCAGCCAAACATCCCACTGCTTCGCCGATGCTCCATTCTACGGGATGCAGCCTGTAACACCCATTGGTGATATGGGTGGTGCCGATGTTCTTGCAGGCGGGCAGCAGGTTTTCAGTCGCTACCGGTATCAGGGCTCCCAGTGGTATCTGGAAGGGCACTGATGGGAAGTCGATGTAATTGTCTCCCGCCGAACTCGGATGGAGGTCGATGTGGTAATACCCAATCCCCACGCTGTCGTCGAATGCTACTGCGCCGCCATTGCACTTAGGTGCCGGATTGGCAGCAGATTGTTCCTTCCCTACGTGCGCTTCTGTAACGGTGAATAAAGCTTTTATTCTCCTTGATTCACGGACATAGGGGTACTTGGCGAGTCCGTCATCAGTACCCATGATGTCTTTTCTGAGCCGCAATCCCGGCCAACCCTTACCGCCATCCGGTCTTGGCGCTTCTGTTTGCAGCCAATAGAGCAGAGACAGGCTGAGTTGTTTGGCGCGGTTGACATGTTTGGTGAATTCTTTCGGACTGACATCCACAATATTCCCCAGCATGTAATCATTCTGGGGCCAGTTAACAAGACTGATATCTCCGGGATAAAATCCTTTTGTAAAATTGTTTTTATGAATGATGCGTCTGTAATTCCACAGGTTCAGTTTATCACCTGTTGCCACTCCTTCCGGATGGAAGCCCAGGGCTTTGGGTTGAAGGGTAGATGGACTGGAATAGTTCAGGTCGAGTAATTTGCCAGACCATGCCGGTGTCAGCGGGGGAATGTGGTTGCGCCAGAATGGGTATTCAGCAGGTTGTTCAATCACATGGTTCTCTCCCGGAAGATAATCAATCGCAAAGCACATCGTGAAGGCCTGGTTGTTTGCCGCATTGCCTTTTTCAGGAGCATGCCATTCTCCTGTTTCAGCTTTGGATTCCGTCCCTGTCTGGTAGGCTGTTCCGGTGATCGGCAATAAATCACCCAGTTCAGTGGCATCAACAAAAAGGGGTGCTGAAAGGGTAATGCTTTTATCTGACGATAGATGCCTGAAGGTGACAGTGTTTACAGTGTTGTTGTTTTTGTAAGCTTTCACCGGACTGAATCCTGTCAGGATGGTCAGTTTACCTGTACTTTCAAAAGGCGCCAACATACCCTGGAGAACTGCAAGTGCCACCCTGGGTTCATGACAGATTCTCGAAACAGCACCATCGCCGGGATTCAGGTTTGTCCTGGCTTTAGCAGCTTCCGTAAGCGGATAATAGGTTTTATAGTATTGCCTCACACCCTCACGGAATGCCCTATAGCTGGGAGGTGCGCCATGGGTTTCAATCCAGGGATGTTCATCCGGCGGCACACCCTGTGAGGTAATTTGTCCGCCAATCCAGTCAGTCTCTTCAGTCAAAATAACAGTAAGTCCATTTCTCAAAGCTGCAAGCGCTGTGGCTATGCCTCCAAGTCCGCCTCCGGCAACAACCAGGTCTGCTTCAAGTGAGCCGGTTTTGCTATTGAAGGACGGATTATGCTTGTTCTCAGTTGCTGCCAGCTGTCCCGTTGCCAATGTGCCCGCAACAGTGGCAAACGCTCCAATAAAGTTTCTTCTTTCCATTAACTTGTATTCTTTTGGCAAACTATTGATTTTAATGGAAATCATCAAGAAAGGATTCCCTTGCTATTTTAATAAAATCAGTACCTTAAGCATCTAAATAATTGTTATGCATTCAGAACATAAGGGTCGCGGTCTTTTCGGCATATCATTAACTGCGGCGTTGGCAGGATTTATTTTCGGTTTCGACATGGTTGTAATCTCCGGTGCTGATAAAGACATTCAGGCTTTATGGAACACATCAGCCTGGTTTCATGGTTTTTTTATCATGTCGATGGCACTCTGGGGTACGGTAATCGGTTCGGTGTTTGGGGGCGGACCAACAGATAAATACGGAAGAAAAAAAGTGTTGTTGGTAGTCGGACTTCTATTTACAGTTTCTTCAATAGGTTCTGCATTGGCTCAGGGGCCATATATGTTCTCATTTTTCAGGCTGCTTGGTGGAATTGGTATAGGTATCTCGTCTGTTGCAGCACCCACTTATATTTCAGAAATCTCTACGCCAGCTTCACGTGGAAAGCTCGTGGCCATGTACCAGTTTAATATAGTCTTCGGTATTTTGGTTGCGTATCTCTCCAATTACCTTTTGTCAGGTTTTGGAGGGGATAATGATTGGCGTTGGATGCTGGGCGTGATGACTGTTCCATCGCTCATTTATTCGTTTATGGTATTTGGCATTCCGGAGAGTCCGCGCTGGTTGCTGTCAACCAAAAAGGATAAGGCTGCCGCAGCTGAAGTAATGGCTGTTCTTGGTATGCAGGAAAATGATGTGGTACAGGAGGCTCCCGCAGCCGGTCATGGTTCCACAACAGGTGGTAAGGCATCCGTGCTCCTGCAGCCCCGTTACAATAGAATTATGTGGCTGGCTTTTCTTATTGCCTTTTTCAACCAGGTTTCCGGCATCAACTTTATCCTCTATTATGCACCAAGGATACTGGCTGCAGCCGGACTCGCAACGGAAGAATCTTTGCTTAACTCCATCGCAATCGGAGGTACCAACTTGGTATTCACTTTTGTTGGTTTATACCTGATTGATAAATTGGGCAGAAAGACTTTGTTGCTCATTGGATCTGTTGGTTATGTCATTAGCCTTTCCATGGTGGCCTTTGCTTTCCAGGCTGGTGCATCACCTTCATTTTTGCTGACCTTCCTGCTGATGTTTATTGCTGCCCATGCCATTGGACAGGGTGCAGTGATCTGGGTATTTATTTCAGAGATATTTCCCAACCACATTCGTGGTTTAGGGCAGGCATTTGGGGCAAGTATTCACTGGGTTTTTGCAGCTATTATCACCCTTGTGGCTCCTGTTTTCATTGATGAGGTGGAAGGCATCTTCAAAGATAATCCCTGGCCCATATTTGCTTTTTTTGCCGTGATGATGGCCCTTCAACTGATTTGGGTATTGCTGAAAGTACCTGAAACCAAAGGGGTTTCACTGGAAGAAATCGAGAAAAAACTGGTTACTCAATAAATTCCTATCACATGGCTTATCCCAGCATTTATGATGATGCCACAACACTGGAATTGTGCAGGCGTATTGATGGCTTAACCTCACAATCAAAAGGGTTATGGGGGAAAATGACCATTTCCCAGATGCTCAAACATTGTACAATTCCATATAAACCTATCATGGATCAGGGAGGAGTAAAAAAAGGGCCTTGGTATATCCAAATAATAGCTGGATTATTTTTCAAAAAGGCGATGGTCAATGAAGTAGATTATCCCCATAACCTGCCTACGGCAAAGCACTTTATCATTCTCGATCAGCCCGACTTTTTATCCACTCGCGAATTGCTTAAAACGGCAATCAGGGTATCACATGCCAAGGGTGAAGCTTTCTATGAAGGAAGGATTCATCCCTTGATAGGCCAACTGACATCCCGGGAATGGAGTAACATGTTGTACAAGCACCTTGATCACCACCTCAGGCAGTTCGGAGTCTGAGGATTCAAATCGAAAATCATGAATAAGTTTCTTTTGTTTTTTCTATTTATCGTCATTCAATCTGCCACAGCGCAGCAATTCACCGTTCAGCTTCCCAAATCATTATCTGATAAACCACTGGACGGAAGATTGTTGTTGTTGTTGTCAACCAAACCCGGCACAGAACCCCGTTTTCAGGTGGAAGATGATACCCATACGCAGCAGGTGTTTGGTATTGATGTGGAGGCATGGGTGCCCGGGACCACCAAAACCATTGATGCCAAGGCTTTTGGTTATCCTGTTGAAAGCCTGAAGCAGATTAAGGAGGGGTCTTACCAGGTTCAGGCGCTTCTGCACATCTATGAAACTTTCAGGAGGAAAGACGGGCATGTTGTTAAACTGCCGATGGACCGCGGTGAGGGGCAGCACTGGAATACAGCCCCGGGAAACCTTTTTTCTGTTCCCGCTGCTGTGCGTTTTTCAGGTGGCCAAACAGGGATATATTCTATTAAGTTGAGCAAGGTTATTCCGCCAGTCAAACAACCCGAAGACAGCAAATATGTGAAACACATCCGTATCCAGTCAGCCCTGCTAACGGAGTTCTGGGGTCGCCCCATGTTCCTTGGTGC
>JBILSG010000082.1:0-8144 GCA_044372235.1 Chitinophagaceae bacterium | reverse complement strand
ATACGAGAGTGCTTCAACCAGGTGTTTATCAGATCAGACTTACAGACGCAGGTACCACTTTATTTACCAAGTTCGTTGTGCAGTAATTTCAGTTTTTCCTGATCAGGTAATAAACACAGGTCGTAAAAAAATTACGCAGTACAGGAATTTTCCTTAACCAGGTAAATTGTTCCCTTGGTTGCCAGCCAAATTTAAAACGGTAAATGGGATTAATCAGGTAGTGGGTTGAGGCAACAATGGAGTAGCCGCTTGAAAGGGCAAGTTTTTCAAAGCGCTCAATAGAGATGCCAGTCGATTTAATCTCCAGCAATTCTTGAATGGTAGTTTCATATTCACCTCCAATCCTGAGGATGGTTGTGTATAAGGAAGCAGGCAAAAGGTGAAAATAGGGTAGCACTGATAAGATACGGTTTCGGCAAACCTGCTGGTGACCGCCATGGGGCATTTGCCAGGGAGGAAATCCGAAATAAACCATACCGCCGGGTTTGAGAAACTGTTTCATGTAAGGGATGAACCTCGATTGATCCGGGATGTGTTCTATGACATCTTTGAGGAGGATGATATCGAACTTTTCCCTGTAATCCTGCAACGCAGCTTCTTCGTAAATATTGACGTTGATTATTTCAGCCTGCCCCGTCTGGATAAATTCAGCTAAAAAATTCCTGGCATGATTTGATTTTTCCACATCCAGTTCAATACCCGTAGCCTTGCATCCCATTTCCAGGAAAGGTAGAAGCACACCACCATCCCCACAGCCAATATCCAGCAAGCTCATTTCTTTTTGAACCGGCATCGCATTGTTTATAAAAGGTAAAACGTATGCCCTTGCATTGTCTACCTGCTGTGCAAATCTTACGTTGGGGTCCAGATGTTGAATCAGAGCCATAGTTCAGTTGAAGTGACTTAACTTTGCGCAAATGTACAAACAGATTATGGAAGAAGTGACAGGAAGCTTCGCAGAAGGCAGGGTTTTGTTGATGGATAAGCCACTGGAATGGACATCCTTCGATGTTGTTAAGAAAATAAGGATACTGACCAAGGTAAGTAAGGTAGGTCATGCCGGTACCCTTGATCCCCTTGCAACTGGATTACTGATCGTTTGTACAGGCAAGTTTACCAAGAAGATCAACGAATACATGGCAGCAGAAAAAGAGTACACAGGTACCTTTACGCTTGGTGCATCAACACCAACGTTTGACCTGGAGAGTGAACCCGTATTCAAATCGGCAGTAGATTTTCTGACGCCGGAAATGATCCATGCTGCAACTATCCCCTTTACCGGAGAAATTATGCAGGTACCACCCGCACATTCCGCCATCAAAAAAGGAGGTACTCCTTCCTACATTTTAGCCAGGAAGGGTAAAGAAGTCAAAATGGAGCCCCGGAAAATTACGATCAAATCATTTGAGGTAACAGCTATTGAATTACCGGTAGTTCACTTCAGGGTAATCTGCTCAACGGGTACTTATATACGCAGTCTTGCAAACGACTTTGGAGAAGCTTTAGGATGCGGAGGATACCTGTCTTCCCTGCGCAGAACCAGAATCGGTGAGTTTTCTGTTGATAATGCATTGGGAATCAATGGTTTTATCGAAAAATACGGCTTCCAGGATTTGAAAAGAGCGAATACGTAAAAAGCTGAACATTTCAGATTCTTAATTGTTTGTTAATACGAAAAAGCAATCTTTGCTTATCAGTTCTTAATTTTGCAACATAAATAACTGCTTATGCGATTTTTCAAGTATTTCCTAACGCTGACCGTTTCAGTACTGGTCACGAGTCTTATCCAAGCACAGGTAACAACAAGTTCTATGGGTGGAACCATTCGTTCTGCTTCAGGTGAGGCCCTTTCAGGCGCATCTGTAAAGGCAACACACATGCCAACAGGAACTGTTATCTCGGCTATGACTTCTGTCAATGGTCGCTTCTCAATTTCAAACATCCAACCGGGTGGTCCATACACGGTTGAGGTTTCTTTTGTCGGCTACAAACCACAAACAAGAACCGATGTTTTCCTTGAATTGGGAGAAACCGGCAGGGTAGATTTTAAAATGATCAGTAACACACAGGATTTGAAGGAAGTTGTAGTAACTGCTTCAAGGGGTGCTCAGGCACTTAATGGTGGTGTGGGTACTGCAATCAGCTCAGAAAGACTTCAGAATCTTCCTACAGTAGGTCGTAACCTGACAGATTTCATCAGGTTGACACCTCAGGCAAAAACTACTTTTGGTGGTGGTATCTCAATCGCAGGTCAAAATAACAGGTACAACCAAATCATGTTTGATGGTGCCGTTAATAACGATGTATTTGGATTGTCTGAGTCTGGTACCAATGGTGGACAAACCGGTTCTTCACCAATCAGTATTGACGCCATCGAGTCATTTCAGGTAGGTGTTTCTCCTTACGATGTGTCACTTGGTAACTTTACCGGTGGTTCTGTAAACGCAGTCACCAAGAGTGGTACAAACACTACCCGCGGATCTGCTTACTGGATTAACAGAAACCAGGGGTTTACCGGAAAGACTCCGACTGGAATAAAATCTGCAGCAATTAGCCTGCCTGATTTTCAGGCATCTACCTTTGGTGCAACACTGGGTGGAGCTTTGATAAAAAACAAATTATTCTATTTCGTAAGTGCTGAATTCCAACGTGATGAGAGGCCACAGCCTTTTGACGCCTCAACTTTCAGGCAGCCCCCAGGTGCTGGATTTCAGGATTCAGTAAGATTGATACTTGCCAAGCTGAATGCTCTTGGGTATGATCCAGGCAGCTACTTAGAAATCCCAGATCTTTTGAACAGTGATAAGATTGCTGCAAAACTGACCTGGAATATCAGTCCTAAGCACAGGTTAAATGCCTCTTACAGATACGCTAATTCTCAGCGTTCACTGACCAATGCAAGTAACAGTACCAGAATTAACTTCTTCAATGGTGGTTATTTGTTCCCAAGTACAACCCATTCTGGATCAATCGAGTTAAACAGCCGTTTCTCCAACAAGCTTTCCAATAAATTATTGGTAACTGTAACAGATGTGGAAGACGACCGTGATCCGCTGGGTGCGGCATTCCCAAGGGTTACCCTGAACTCTGTTAACGGTACCAGCTATGTGTTTGGAACAGAAAACTTCTCTACTGGTAACTTATTGACCCAAAACAATAGGGCCATTTATGATGAACTGCGTTACACTGCAGGTGATCACCAGCTGAAGCTGGGTATCGATGTGGAGTACAGTCAGTCGTATAACCTTTTTGTTCGCGATAATTTCGGTAACTACACCTATAATTTCGTGAATCACTTCCTCCAGGACCTTCGTCCGGCTCAGTATTCACGTTCATTCTCGTTAAGAGATAATATCACAGGCGACGGAAGTGCTGCCGGTACTGCTTTCAAGAGCATGCGCTCAGGTGTTTTCCTGGGTGATCAGTGGCAGGTATCTGATAATTTTGAATTGAATTTTGGTGTTCGTTTCGACAATTTCGAATTCTTTCCGAATCCGAATGAAGATGTGTACTTTAACAATGTAGCCCTGCCAGTTATTTCAAAAGTATGGGATATGCAGGGTGCCCGTTCCGGTCAGCGTCCTCAGCCCCAGTTGAGCATGTCTCCGAGAGTTGGATTTACCTTTGAACCTGAAGAAGGTTTAAAAATCCGTGGTGGTATTGGTGCATTTACTGGTCGTGTTCCTTTGGTATGGCCTGGTGGTGTTTACAACAATACGGGTATAAATGTGGGTGGTGTAGCATTAAACAATCCTAATATTACTTTCAGGGCTGATCCATTCAACCAGTACAAACCTTCAGATCTGGGTGTAAACGTAGCCAGTCCGTCAGGTCAAATCGACCTCATTGCTCAGGATTTCAAATTGCCAAAAGTGCTCAAGGCATCACTCGGATTTGATAAGGTGCTGGGTAATGGCTGGAAATGGACAGGTGACTTCCTCTTCCAGAAGAATATCAATGAGATCGTCTATTACAATGTTTTTGCCGCAAAAGGTGCTAAAAATGATTTAAATCAGGATACCTATCTTAACATAAGTGGTGCGTCTACTGTCTACAACAGATTCGATTTTGATCCCAATACAGCTGGAATTCAAAACCCTTATGCTACAGGTATTTTCCTGATTGCCAATGCACAGGGTCGTAAAGGATTCTCCTACAACTTTACAACAGCTATTGATAAGAGTTTCTCTAAAGGTTGGTCATTTAACATGAACTATGGATTTGGTGACTCTTATTCTTTGTTTGATGGAACAAGCTCTCAGAATAACTCTCAGTGGAGATTTATTGAATCCAAAAATGGCAGAAACAATATTACCCTCAGCCGCTCAGATTTCGCCCAATTGCACAGGATAAGCTCTTATGTTTCCAAGAAGTTTAACTATGCTGATAACAGGCTTGCTACCACATTCACACTCTTCTACAATGGTCAGTCTGGTACCCCATATTCTTACGTGTATTCAAGGAGTATGATTTATGACCAGAATGGTGCAAATGGTGAGTCTACTGATTTGATTTATGTACCTAATAATCTGGCAGACTGGAGCAGGTTTGCTGAGGCCTACACTACTGCAGGTGTTACTTATACTGTTGCCCAGCAGTGGGATGCTTTCGACAAATACATCAGCAATGATAAATACCTCAGCAAAAAAAGAGGACAGTTTGTTGACCGCAATGGTGCCGTATTGCCGTGGTCTAATATCATTGACATGAAAGTACAGCAGGATCTGGTTTTGGGTAAAGGTGCCAATCAGCACAGGTTCTCAGTAATCTTTGACATGTTCAACTTCACCAATTTCCTGAACAGGAATTGGGGTAGGGTAAATGCAACGCCAGGTGTAGACTCATATTCTTTGGTGAGCATGGAAGGCTACAGGATCAATGGTTCTACATTGGCCCCAAGATTGACCTACAGGAATCTCAGCAACAGAACAGCTGCGGATATTCTGGATATCAGAGGTAGTAACTACCTTTCTACACGTTGGAGAGGACAGTTGACCGTGAGATATTCTTTCTAATCAAGAAGATTAACAGGATAATTAAGAGCCGGATGTAAACATCCGGCTCTTTTGTTTTGTTATATCAATAACTTTGAAAAAAAATACATGCTGGATTCGATACAGAGTGCAATAGAAGACCTGAAACAGGGTAAGATGATTATTGTTGTGGATGATGAAGACCGCGAAAATGAAGGTGATATCATTACTACAGCCAGAAATGTAACGCCTGAAATTATCAATTTCATGAGTAAATATGGAAGGGGATTGATCTGTGCATCAGTAGAAGAAGAAAGGTGTGTTGAATTGCAGCTGGAGCTCATGGTCAACACTAATACAGCATTACATGAAACAGCATTTACAGTTTCTGTTGACCTGCTCGGACATGGTTGCACAACCGGAATTTCTGCTCATGACAGAGCAAAAACCATTAAAGCGCTTATTGATCCTGCTACGAGGCCTTCGGATCTCGGGAGACCCGGACATATATTCCCGCTTAGAGCCAAGAAAGGAGGCGTATTGAGGAGATCTGGCCACACTGAAGCAGTTATTGATTTCGCAAGATTGGCAGGTATGGAGCCTGCTGGTGTTCTTGTAGAAGTGATGAACGATGATGGTTCAATGGCGCGCCTACCTGATCTCATGCAAATGGCGAAAGAATGGAACATGAAACTCGTTTCCATCAAAGACCTTATAGAATACCGTTTGCAGCATGATTCCCTCATTGATCATCCTGTTGAAGTAAAAATGCCTACCAGATACGGAGATTTCAGGCTGATGATTTTCAGGGAAAAAAACAATCCATCAAGTCCCGAACACATGGCGCTGGTAAAAGGTGAATGGGGAAATGATGAGCCTGTATTGGTGAGGGTGCATTCATCTTGTATTACAGGTGATATCCTGGGCTCATTGCGGTGTGATTGCGGCGAACAATTGCATGCAGCAATGGAAATGGTTGAAAAAGAAGGTAAGGGCGTTGTTTTGTATATGAATCAGGAAGGTAGGGGTATTGGATTGGTTAATAAAATGAAAGCTTATAAACTGCAGGAGGAGGGCATGGATACTGTTGAAGCGAATATACACCTTGGTTTTCAGGCAGATCAGCGTGATTATGGTGTAGGTGCTCAAATTATCCGACACCTTGGTATTTCAAAAATTCGACTGATCAGTAATAATCCGCGTAAAAGGGCTGGTTTAAGGGGTTACGGACTTGAAATTGTAGAAACAGTGCCCATTAAAATAGCGTCTAATCCATTTAACGAGAAATACCTGCAAACGAAGAAGGAAAAACTGGGACACGAAATATGATTATTGTTTTTCAGGAGGTGTCAGTTTATTTCTTCTCCTGCCAAACATATTGTCAAATTCGGTTCTGAAAGAGATATTTCCGCCTGTTCTGTCTCGTTTACCTGAGGTTGATAAAACATCAAAACTACTTCTGTAAAAAAACGATGTTCTGAATTTTCCATCGGGGGTAATCTTATATTCTACATTGACATCAGGAAGGAAAAGAAAGCTTTGTGATCCTGAAGTTAGTGAGGTATTGCCGGCGGTTGCAAAATTAAAATCACTGCCAAAAGTAATGACAAGTTTGTCATTAAGCATTGATTTGATGAACTGGAGACTTACATTTTCCCTGAAATTTGATTGTCCTGAGCCAGACGTATTCCCATTTAAACCAGTTATGCCCGTTTGTGTCCTTGAATAGTTGAAGTTTACATCTACAGAAGATCCCAGAACCCTTGAAAAGAAGTTCTGCACACTGTTTGAAAGTATACCATTGATAACGCCAGAAATTGTGGTGTTAAGTAATTCATTATTTAAATCAGTTGCAACAATAGCTGCTTGTGGGGCAAAACTTTTAAATACAATCAGGTATGTTGCCTGCTTACTTACTTCAAGTTGATCCCTGTTGATTGTTTTAATTTTGCTGTCTATGGTAGCATTGTTTCTCACGACACTATTTTGAGGGATGACCAACTGAAAACTTGGGTTCGGTTTGGATAGTGTTCCTGTTAGATTACACCTGACTTCAACATCGCTGATCTCTCTTAAAATGTCTGAACTTATCCCTGAAACTGTTGTATTGCTTGCGTCCGTGAATAACGTACTCATCCTTACTTTTTCAGCAAGATAAACGGCGTTGATATTAATTTCAGCATCATAAGGATCTCCGTTCCAGCTTATGTAGCTGCTGCCTCCGCCAACAAGCTTGAACGGCTTTTTAAAAATATCCTGGAAATTGAAATTATAACTTCCGGTTTCTATATTGAATCTTCCATTCATGGTTAGGTTGTCTCGGGTTCCGGTATGGATTTTCAAACTTCCGTTCCCTTGTCCGGATATCATGTCTCCCATCAGTTCATCAAGAACTACATTTAATTTGAGTAATGGAGATGCAGTTAAATCAAGGTCTATCTGAAGATTACTTGTATACTCTGATTTTGATACCGCATTCATCTCCTTGCCAATGGTTTTCCACCTGATAAATTCTACTTCTGCGCTCTGTTTTGAGCCGCCAGAAGTGAGAATATTAATCACAGAACTATCTACGGGCATACCGCTGATGTACATTTTTAATTGTTGCTCAGGGCCATTAAGTGTAAAATTGAATCTTCCAATTGCATTGCCATAAAAAATACTGTTATCCTCTCTTTTTGTATTTAATACCAGTATTTTTCTTGAATTGGCACTGATATTGTACCTGAAATTTCTAAAGAAATCGTGTTCAAGCGATCCTTTTAAGGAGGCGAAATTTCCCAAACTGTCTCGCAAAGAAATATTTCCGAAATCTATTTTACCTGGTAAAAACCTGATCTCAGGATCTACAATACTGTAACTGCATTGTGTGTAGGCAATTCTAATCTTGCCATTGTTAACTTTAACTGCACCAGTCATCACTGGCTTATAAGGATCACCTGAAATTTTAAGTTTGCCGTTAGCAATACCGCTGAGGTCACTGAAGACCAGCGCAAGATATGGTTTCAGAAGTGATAAGGAAACATTACGGATGTTGATGTCTGTTTCCAGTTCTTTACTGATGCTATCCTTGAGGTTTAGTTTGCCACGCACATCCAGCTGGTACATCGGATTCTCAGAATCCAGGAAGAAGCTAGCCCTTTTTTCACGCTGATCCCAAAATGCATTAAT
>JBILSG010000081.1:0-8243 GCA_044372235.1 Chitinophagaceae bacterium | reverse complement strand
GTAACAGGGTTGGTGTCATCAAAACGAAGGTTGGTTTTGCCTCCGTATTTATCTGCCAGTCCAAAATTCAAACAAATACTCTTGGCATGTCCGATATGGAGATATCCATTCGGCTCCGGAGGAAATCGGGTATGTATGGTGCTGTGTTTTCCTGCAGCTAAATCTGATTCTACAATCTCTTCCAGAAAATGCAATGATCTTTCTTCACTCATGTGTATTGAATTGGACGCAAATTTAAGAAAAAGCAGGGGCTTTAAGTGCTTCAAACGCATTTTTCAGCGCATTCAGACTTTCTTCAATAATGTCAAGTGATTCATCAATCTGAGCTGCATTGATAACCAGTGGTGGCGCAAGCCTTATTTTATCACCATGGGTGGGTTTAGCCAGTAACCCCCTTTCCATCATGAGTTCACAAAGCCGCCAAGCTGCTTCAGGATCCTCATGCTCAATTTCAATTGCAGTCATCAAACCCTTACCCCTGATCTGCCTGATAAACTGGGAATTGATTCGTTCAAGTCCCATTCTAAGCCTTTTTCCCATGAGGTCTGCATTTTCAGCCAACCTTTCATCCAGCAAAACCTCAAGAGCGGCTGTGGCAACAGCACATGCGAGCGGACTACCCCCAAATGTAGAACCATGTTCTCCGGGATGAATATTGAGCATCACCACATCATCTGCAAGTACAGCACTTACCGGTAAAGTTCCACCACTAAGTGCTTTTCCGAGTAACACAATATCCGGACGAACATACTCATGATCGCAACAAAGCATTTTACCTGTGCGACAAAGTCCGGTCTGTATTTCATCAGCTATCATCAATACATTGTGCGCGGTACATAACTGCCTTACAGCAGTCAGGTAACCATCATCCGGAATGATTATACCTGCTTCGCCCTGAATGGGTTCGAATAAAAATCCGGCAACATCCGGACTGGCCAATGCCTGATCAAGTGCTTTGGTATCATTGTATGGAATGATGTCAAAGCCTGGCATATACGGACCAAATCCGGCAAAGGAACTGGGGTCTGTACTGAAGGAAATGATTGAACTTGTTCGGCCATGAAAATTCTCCGAACAAACTACAATTCTGGCCTGGTTTTCAGCAATGCCCTTCACAGCATATCCCCAACGCCGGGCGAGTTTGATGCCTGTTTCAACGGCCTCAGCACCCGTATTCATTGGGAGTAATTTATCATAACCAAATAAACCGGTTATAAATCGGGCATATTCTCCCAGTTTGTCATTATAAAATGCCCGTGAAGTTAGGGTTAACTGCGTGGACTGTTCTTTAAGAGTCTCTATGATTCGCGGGTGACAGTGTCCTTGATTTACAGCAGAATAACCGCTGAGAAAATCAAAATATTGTTTGCCATCTACATCCCACATATGACAACCCGATGCCCGGGTAATGACAGCAGGAATGGGATGGTAATTATGTGCTCCGTGAGCCAGTTCAAGATCGATATGGTACTGAACAGCAGACATATAATAATATTTATGTCAACTTGCGTTGAATGAATGAATTGTGTTTGAAACTGAAAAGGTAATGGCTTATAGTTAGCCTGAATCAAATGAATACGCTAGTGATTGAGCAAATCAAGGTTAGCAGCAAGTATTAAAGTGGGGCAAATAACCAAAGATGACATGTTACAAAGTTATGTAAAAAAACAGGATGTAATCAAAAATCAGGATAAGCGGTGAGCAACACCTTGCTCAATGCTGAAACAGGTATAATGGGAAGGAAATAGTCTTTTTAGATCAGGTAACGCTCTGAAAAGACCATAAATTGTTGAGCCACTGCCTGTCATTGAAGCATAAACTGCATCCAATGCATACAATTGATTCCTGATATTAGCCAGTTCAGGATGCATAGGAAAAACAGCCTCTTCAAAATCATTGACAAGATTGCCTCTCCAGGTTTCAACAGGTTGATTGATCAAAGTTTTGCAGGGTGTTGCATTCGGATTGAGATTAATCTGCCTGAATGCAGCAGCTGTGCTTATATGTAGCCCCGGATTGATTACAATGAATTTCCAATCACTGAGGTCACATGTTACGGGTTCCATTTTTTCTCCTCTGCCAGTTGCACTTACGGGGGTGTTTAAAATGAAAAAAGGGCAGTCACTTCCCAATTGAAGGGCATAGGATATCATTTGATCCGCATCTAGCCCCAGGTTGAATTTTTCGTTAAGCAACCGGATGGTAAAAGCCCCATCGGCAGAACCACCTCCCATTCCAGCGCCCATTGGAATATTTTTATGCAGGTGCATTTGTATAGGAGGTAAGTCTGGGAAATCCTTCTTAAGCAAATCATATGCTTTTATGCAAAGGTTACTGGTTGTATCTCCTGGTATCTCTAAACCACTGCTGCTGAAATTGATATTTTCATTGCCTGCAGGCTTTGGCTGAACAACGATTTCAAGAATATCACATATGGGAAGTGGGAAAAAAACAGTATCCAGCTCGTGATAACCATCCGGTCGTTTGGATTTTACCCGCAGCCCCAGGTTAATTTTTGCATTGGGGAAAACGACCATTGGTGTTATTTTTTTCTGGTATTGATTTCATCCCTGATCGCTATTGCACGAATGTAATCTTCCTGTTCGAGTACCTCATTTAAAAGAGTATTCAAGTCTTCGAGGTTCATTTTTTTCAGGTCTTCATAAGGGGAAGGCTCTGATTTAGCCGGATTTTCTTCAATTACGCCCTGATCGGGATTTTCTACACCAGCTATATCGAAGATAGTTTCGTAAATGTATATTGGGCATCCAAATCTTACTGCCAAAGCCAGTGCATCAGAAGTTCTGGAATCAATCTCAACAGTATCTGCATCTGAGGAGCAGAGCAACTTGGAATAAAAAATGCCTTCCTGAAGGTCTGCAATAAGTACTTCATGCAAATCAACATTAAAAGCCAGCATGAAATTCTTCATCAGGTCGTGCGTGAGCGGACGGGTAGGCTTCATTCGCTCAAGGGCTACAGCAATTGCCTGGGCCTCAAATCCACCAATCACGATGGGCAGCCTACGCAATCCATTTACTTCTCCCAGCACTACCGCATATGAATTAGTTTGCGTAATGGAGTGGGACAAGGCAACAATTTCTAATTCAATTTTTTTCATAGACAAAACAAATTTACAAAAAAAACAACCTCACCCCCTCTATCGCCTGAATGATCTTAGGTACAATTTCAAACACATCACCTGCAAATTTCGTGTTGTTGTCTGTGAAGTCTATTTTTGCAGTTGTATCCGGTGTCTTACTGATGCATACCCAGTATTTTCATGGCTTTTGTTGAAATATTGTTGTTGTAACAACTATTTGTACAAAGATATAGTCCGTTTACTGAATATGTCAGCCGGTAAAAGGCAAAATTTTCCCCAAATGGAACGAATTGACAAATTAAAAGCATTTATTGAGCAGGATCCTGCAGATTGTTTCAGCAGACATGCATTGGCACTTGAGTTACTCAAGATAGGGGATATAACAGGTGCTATTGAAGTAATGCAAGCTTTAATCGGGATAAATCCCAACCATACAGGTACTTATCTGCATCTTGGAAAAGCATTTGAAAGCATAAACAAAATAGAAGATGCGCTTTCAATTTACAAACTAGGAATTGAAGCATGCCGGTCTGTTCAGGCTGCACATGATGCCAATGAACTGAAGGCTGCCCTGAATCAGCTAGAAGAGGAGATGGATGTATGACAAGAATAGAAAGCGCAAGCACAACAAGTAACCTGCCAGTTGATTTTAAGCATTACTGGAATAGCAACAGATGCTGGAATGCGGGTGACAGGTTTTTTTTGGCATGCAGCGGTGGACTGGATTCTGTTGCACTGGCTCATCTCCTGATACGAACAGCTGTCCCGTTTACTATTTTACATTGTAATTTTCAGTTGAGAGGTGCAGAGAGCGATCGTGATGAAGCTTTTGTTCGTTCATTGGCATTGGCTTTGGATGTTTCCTGTTTGGTCAAACATTTTGATACCAGGCAGGAAATGATTTTACGTAAGAAAGGGTTACAGGAAACAGCCCGAATTCTCCGTTACGACTGGTTTGCAGAAGTATTGAAAGAGGCTGAGGACGTTCAGCAAAAGAGCTGGCTCATCACTGCACATCATGCGGGTGATCAACTTGAAACCATTGTCATGAATTTCTTCCGGGGAACAGGCATTGCCGGTTTACAGGGCATGTCTTTCAAAAGAGAACACATACTCAGGCCTTTACTTTTTGCGGATAGGGAAGCCATTTATGATTTCGCAACCCAAAGTGGGATTGCGTGGGTGGAGGATAGTTCCAATACTGACGTCCATTATGCCAGAAATATGTTCAGGCAGGTTATATTGCCCGAAATTGAAAAAGTATTTCCCAACGCCGCAAATAATGTGCTTCAGACCGCCAAACACCTGAAAGCAGTTGCGGGTATTTATAGAAACGAAATGGACAAGCAAATTGCTAAACTTGTGGAGAATAGGGGGGATCATTTTGCAATCCCTATCAATAAGCTGAAGCAATCAGCTTATCCGGAAGCTTTACTTTTTGAAATCTGCAAACAATATGGTTTTGGTTCAGCTCAGGTCGATTCAATTCAACACTTGATTGAAGCGCCTACAGGAAAATTTATCAAATCCGACACTCACCGGGTGTTAAAAAACAGGGATTGGCTGCTAATCAATTCCATCATAAGTGATGCTCCTCAGATTGTTATTGTTGATTATCCGGATTTGAATTTTGAATTGAATGGACGAACGTTCTCGGTGTCTGTTCATGAAAACCTGGAACATCCCAACGCTTCCCAGAATCAGGCCTGGCTTGATTTTGATGCAGTATCTTTCCCACTTATCATCAGACCCTTTAAAACCGGAGATTATTTTTATCCGCTTGGAATGAGGAAGAAAAAAAAGATTTCAAGGTTTATGACGGATTTAAAACTTTCCCGTCATGAAAAAGAAAAACAATGGGTTGTTGAATCAGACAGGAAAATTATTTGGGTTTTGGGACATAGGATAGACGACAGGTTTAAAATTACTGCTAAAACGAAATCAGTATTGTTGTTGAATTGGGCCTGAATACCTCTCCGAACAGAGATTATTTCATTTTTTGCAGCCAGTTACTTCATTACTGCAGCTACAAATTGTTGAATCAAATCAACGCCTGAAAGCAATCGGGCAGCAATGTAAGTAAACGCAATCCCAAATATACTGCCCCAGAAATGTGCATTATGTCCAATGTTGCCACCACCTTTTTTTGCAAGTGTGGCTGAAAGCACAAGAAATGCGAGTCCGAATATATATCCTGGAATAGGAAATGGAATGAAAAAAAACTGAATTGGCATCTTGGGCTGAATGGTGATTGCTGAAAATACGACCGCTGATACTGCTCCCGATGCTCCCAGTGACCTGTAATAGGAATGATCGCGGTGTTTGATAAGGTCAGGAATTACAGACGCTATGATGCCAAGCACATAAAGAAGCGCAAAAAGGGCCCTCGCCATTTCCCCAAATAAGACTGGGAAAAAATATTCTTCCAGCGCTATGCCGAAAGAATAGAAAGAAACCATGTTGAAAATAAGGTGCATGGCATCAGCATGTAAAGCACCATGGGTGATGATCCTGTAATATTGTCCTTCACGTTTAATCAGGAATGGCCAGAACAGCAGGTCTTCCTTAAGCTGATCACGGGAGAAAGCAAGAATAGATACGATACAGGTTATCGCTATGATTATAAATGTTATGCTCATAATTTTGGATTAGTTTAACGGTGGTGGTATTTTTCATTTTTGATGATGGTATAGGCACGGTAAACCTGTTCTGCAAGGATAAGCCTGACCAGTTGATGGGGGAAAGTAAGTTTTGATAGTGACCATTTATAGTCTGCCCGGTGTAGAACAGATTCATCCAGTCCGAACGCACCTCCAATTAAAAAAACAAGCTTACGTGTCGACATGTTTCCCCGTTTTACCAACAATGATGCCAGTCCCTCAGAATCCATTTCCTTGCCATATTCATCAAGGGCAACTAGAATTGTATCCTTGTCTAACCACTCAGTTATCATCTTTCCTTCAAGTCGCTTCAAATCCATTTCACTGAGCATACCAGCATTTTTGGGAACAGGAAGTATCTGCCAGCTTACAGGTGTATATTTTTCGAGTCTGGCAGTATACATGTCAATGGCTGTTTTCAGCGCAGGGTCATGTGGCTTGCCAATACTCCAAAACTCTATCTTCATGGAATACAAAGAAAACGAACATTTTTTGTAAATTGACCATTCAAATCAATGTTGATGCAAAAAACCATATTATCCTGCCTGTTGTGTTTAGCTATGCTGCACTCAACGGCACAGATCCAAAAGGCTCCTGAAAAAAAGGAAGGTTCTGGTCCGTGGACCCAGTTGATACTCCGGGGTGCAATCCTTGTAAATGGAACTGGCGCACCGCCTGTTGGTCCTGTTGATATCATCATCGAACAAAACAGGATTACCGGGATAAGGAATGTGGGGTATCCGGGAATACCCATCAAACAATCTACCCGTCCGGTCTTGAAGGCTGGAGGCAAGGAAATTGATTGCAGTGGGATGTATATACTGCCTGGGTTTATTGATATGCATGGACACATCGGAGGAACGGCACAGGGAACACCAGCCGAATATGTATACAAGCTTTGGATGGCACATGGAATAACAACAGTGCGCGATCCATCATGTGGCAATGGTCTTGATTGGGTACTTGATCAAAAGCAGAAAAGTTTGGAAGGGAAAATTACAGCTCCCAGGCTCCTGGCATATACGGCATTTGGACAAGGTGCAAAGGGAGGAATTACAACACCTGAGCAGGCAATCACCTGGGTAAGGGAAAATGCACAAAAGGGTGCTGATGGGATTAAATTTTTCGGTGCCGCTCCTAACATAATGGATGCTGCCCTGCGCGAAAACAAGCGTCTGGGATTGCGTTCCTGCATGCACCATGCGCAAATGGATGTGGCGAGGTGGAATGTGCTCCATTCAGCTGAAGCCGGGTTAACATCAATGGAACATTGGTATGGACTACCGGAAGCTTTGCTTGAGAAAAGCACTATTCAGGATTATCCGTTGGACTATAATTATTCCAATGAGCAACACCGTTTTGAAGAAGCGGGTAAATTATGGAAACAGGCTGCCAGGCAGGGATCTGAGAAATGGAACAGTGTTATGGACAAACTGCTTAAACTTGATTTCACCCTTGATCCTACTTTCAATATTTACGAGGCAAACAGAGATTTACATAAAACCAGGAGGCTGGAATGGCATGATGATTATACGCTCCCTTCTCTCTGGAAGTTTTATGAAGCCAACAGGGAATCTCATGGTTCATACTGGTTCAACTGGGGTACAGAACAGGAAATACAATGGAAAGAGAATTACAGGATCTGGATGACATTCATCAATGAATACAAGAACCGTGGAGGTCGAGTAACTGCCGGATCTGATAACGGCTTTATCTACCAGACTTACGGTTTTGGCTTCATCAGGGAACTTGAATTACTCCGTGAAGCGGGCTTCCATCCGTTAGAAGTAATCAGGTCTGCTTCACTTTTGGGTGCTCAGGCTCTTGGCATGGAAAAGGACCTTGGATCTATTGAAGTTGGCAAGCTGGCAGATCTGGTAGTCATCGATGCTAATCCTCTTGAAAACCTCCAGTACCTATATGGAACCGGAGCAGTATATCTGAATGAAGCCAATCAGGTAGTCAGAAAAGGTGGCGTAAAATATACCATCAAGGATGGCATTGTATATGATGCCAAAAAACTCCTGGAAGATGTGAAAAATCTGGTAGATGAAGCAAAAAAAACAAGCGGACCCATTAAACAACCCGGAATAAAATAATATGAAAAAGTATCTGATAATTTTACTCTGCCTGCCGGTGTTTGCAGGTGCACAGAATCTTCCGTTGATTTCAGAGAAAACCAAAGGTCTGACTAGGCTGGATGGTTTTTTTCCAGTTTATAAAGATGATTCCAACGGAAAAATTTGGATGGAGGTAAACCGGCTAGATCAGGATATTTTATATGTCATGTCCTTGCCTCAGGGTTTGGGTTCTAATGATATTGGACTTGACCGAGGTCTGCTTGGTGGTGGGAGGATTGTAAAGTTTTCAAGGATCGGTAAAAAGCTTTTGATGACTGAGCCTAATTTCGGATTCAGGGCAAACTCAGTTGATGCCAAAGAAAGGGAGACCGTTGAACTGGCTTTTGCCAAATCAACATT
>JBILSG010000409.1:0-2501 GCA_044372235.1 Chitinophagaceae bacterium | reverse complement strand
GAGCTAGAATGCCAATCGATTCATATCCGGGCAGGAGTCCAATGGCCACTGTAGATGGACCCATCGTCATCAAAGCCGCAACCAGCGTGGCTTTCCGGCCGATTCGGTCGCCGAAGTGGCCAAAGAGGGCAGCTCCAAGCGGGCGGGCAAAGAAAGCCAACGCGAAAGTGGCAAGCGATTCCAAAACGGCTGCATTGGGACTCGAATTGGGGAAGAACAATTTCGGAAAGACCAGCACTGCTGCTGTTGAATAGATATAGAAGTCAAAATATTCAATCATGGTTCCAATCATGCTCGCCATGAGAATCTTGCCTGATTTGTTAGTTGTTTGGGTCATTGGGGCTTTCTTGTTCTGACAAGATATGTATTTTCAAGGAAACAATTTAACAGAGGAAGAGCTTCAAATTATTACCTTCATAGTTATGTTCAGATCACTCATTTCAATTGTAATCATTTGTTTTTTTGTTGCAGCGGCTCAGGCTCAAAAGAGCATGCGTAGGGTAATGATGTACAGTGATACTTCCCGTTTAGGGGTACCCTTTGCCAAAGATCCACATGTTATCAGGTTTGGTGGAAGGTACCTGATGTACTATACCCTGCCAGCCCGTAAGGATAAAAACCATCCGATACAGGGATTGGGGATAGGTATTGCAGCGAGTACTGATCTCAGGAAGTGGACCAAGATTGGGGAGATTAATCCCAAGGCTGAACCTGAGTTAAACGGACTGGCAGCGCCATGTGCCATCGTTATTGATAACAGGGTACATTTATTTTACCAGACTTATGGAAATGGTCCGAAGGATGCCATTTGTCATGCTGTGTCTGATGATGGTATTGAGTTTGAACGCAATCCAACCAACCCCGTATTTCGACCTACGGGTGCATGGAATTGTGGCAGGGCAATTGATGCAGAGGTTTTTCCTTATGGCGACAGGTATTTGCTTTTTTTTGCTACCCGTGATCCTGATTATAAAATTCAGATGCAGGGCGTGGCTTCGGCACCCTTGCAGACTAATTTCAACAGGGATCAGTGGACGCAACTTATTGATGCGCCCATACTCAAGCCCGATTTGCCCTGGGAAGGGCAGTGTGTGGAGGGTGCTTCCATCGTTGAAAAAAGTGGACTTTTATACATGTTTTATGCAGGGGCATACAACAACAAGCCTCAGCAGATTGGTGTGGCCAAAAGCAGGGATGGCATTAAATGGCAAAGGCTATCCAATAAACCATTTTTAACCAACGGTGATCCGGGAACATGGAATTACAGCGAATCAGGGCATCCACATTTATTTAAGGATGACGACGGAAAAACGTATCTCTTTTATCAGGGAAACAAAGACAATGGTAAAACCTGGTACCTCTCAAACCGGCAAGTTAAATGGAATGATGGTGGTCCGGTTTTAGGGAAATAAATGTATTACGACTGCTAATAATAGGTATTAAGAAATTTAAAATTCTAATCTATATCTAATCCCGTTTTAAAAGTATTCTTAAAGCGCTGAGTCACCTTTGTTATTCAAATCATTTTCGGATAACAATTTTGTTGTGAAAAGAATACTTATTCCTGTTGATTTTAATGTAGAGTCCCTTATAACGCTAAAAAAGGCACTTGATTTTCTTGGGGATGAACAGATTCACGTAGTACTGCTTTATGCAGAACACCTTCCTGATTCAATAACGGAACTTCTCTTTTATTCTCCGGGTGATAGGCTTAATAAATTAATTCCTCGTGCTTTTCATGAAGCACTAACTATTCTCAAGAACAGGTATGAGAAACAGTTACTATCTCTAAGTATTGAATTGTTTCATGGCAATGGCTTAAATGCTATGAAAAATTTTGTATCAGGCAATAATATTCATCAGGTATTTATACCATCCGATTATACTTTAAAGCCCTTGGGGGGGGGCTTTAATCCAATAGCAATAATTAAAAGATTAGAAGTTCCTGTTTTTAAAATGGAATGGATAAAAATGAACGTTTGCATTGATCCGCATAACCTCACTCATTTATTCAATTAAAAAATCAAAATCTTCAAATGCATAGCACTAAATTTCCAACAACTCCGTTGTCACGTTTAAAACTCTTTTTTACGTTAATTGATGCCCGTTGGGAAGACCTGACCAGAGATAACTGGGCCAAGACAGTTTACCAGGATCTAAGTGCAGGGCTAATTGTTGCGATGACTGCAATACCAATGGCTATGGGATTTGCCATGGCAATGGGTATGAGGCCGGAGCATGGCATCATTGCAGGGGCACTGGCATGTTTGGTTGGCAGAACATTTGGGGGGTCAAAATACCAGGTATATGGACCAACAGCTGCATTCATACCAGTTATAGCAAGTTTAATTGCCAAGTATGGACCAGCAAATGGTGGTCAGTTTGAACAGGCACATGGTTTCCTGGTGCTTGTTTCAATTATTTCGGGTATATTACTCATCATCATGGGAATTTATGGAATTGGTAAATATGCAAAACTTGTACCCAACTCCATTATAGTT
>JBILSG010000408.1:0-2511 GCA_044372235.1 Chitinophagaceae bacterium | reverse complement strand
ACAAATGGCTGAGTACCCCACTGGGGGCCGGATTACTTTATGTTAACCAACAACGGATGCCCGAACTGTGGCCATTGATTGTTGGATGGGAAAAAGACCCTAATAAAATTCTCCGCATCAGCCATACAGGTACACATCCCGCCCATACAGACCTCACCATTGCTGATTCCATTGATTACTACAACATGATTGGGGCAGAACGAAAAGAGGCGCGGCTGCGGTTCCTACAGCAATATTGGACCTCCCGAGTCAGGAAAACACCCCGGATCATTGTGAATACCCCGGTAGACCCGGCAAGAAGTTGCGGTATCGCCAATGTGGGTATTGAAGGAATCAAACCGGGCGACCTGGCAAAAAGACTGCTCGAAGAACACAAGATCTTTACTGTAGCCATAGATGGAGCCAATGTTTTTGGTTGCAGAATTACACCAAACGTTTATACAACAATTGAAGAACTCGACAAATTTGTGAAAGCCCTGAAAACACTGGCAGCATGACAGGTACCTATTCGGCTATCGTAAATGAACTGAAATCATTGATTCAGCCAGAAAAGGCTGCATTCCTTCCACGTTTCTTCAAAACCGGAAAAGGCCAATATGGTGAAGGCGATCTATTTCATGGTATTGTTGTGCCAGACCAGCGTGCCGTAGCCAAAAGACACTTCGCTACTACAAGCAAGGAGACGATCATCCAGCTTCTGGATAGCCCCTATCATGAAGAGAGGCTGACAGCACTTTTCATACTCTGTCTGCACTTCAACAGCGCACAGAAAATCGGAACTGAAAAAGAATGGTTTGACCTTTACGTCAGCAAGGCTGAAAGGGTCAATAATTGGGACCTCGTCGATTCATCGGCCCATATCATCATGGGTGCGTATCTGGAGAATAGGGACAGGCAATTGCTTTACACCTTTGCAAGCAGTGATTCGCTCTGGAAAAACCGGATTGCGGTTGTGGCCACTTGGCATTTCATCAGGAAAAACGACCTGAAAGACATCTTGCAATTGAGTGAAATATTGCTCCATCATCCGCATGACCTGATGCACAAGGCTATCGGCTGGATGCTGCGCGAAGCCTGGAAAAGAGACCCATTGGCCATTGAAGAATTCCTGGACGAACACGCAACAGTGATGCCCAGAACCATGTTGCGCTATGCGATTGAAAAATTGGATGAAAAGAAACGTAAAAACTATCTTTTGAAAAGAAAAATATAATCAACTGATATATTTTGTCTTCAGTTGGCAGGATTATTGCCAGGGAATGGCACCGCTTTTTCTGATATGTTCCATCAAAGCCTTCATCAAGAACTTTCCATCAGCAACAGAAGCAGCCGGAACAGGATTTCGCTCTAAAGGATCACTGTTCAAATCAACATATTGAAAAGGTTCCTGTGGATGATTCTGATAAATCTTATGGTTACCATTACGTGCAGCATAATACGCAAGTCCATTATATCCACCACCTTCACGCCTGACCCAGAAAATGGTGCTGTCTGCTCTCCTTGTTTCCTTACCCTGCCATGCATTCCGGAAACTGACTCCGTCTAATCCTGAAGGTATTTTCGATCCTGCAATATCAAGCAGGGTTGGTAGTATATCCATGTGCAACATGACATCCTGATTGACTTTCCCAGCAGGAACCCTGTCTTTCCAGAAAACAAACGCAGGTACCTGTATGCCCCCTTCAAAAAAATCTTGTTTGCCGCCGCGCAGCTGACCATTGCTTTGCGCATGGGGCAGAGACCCACCATTATCAGACACAAACAAGATCAAGGTATTATCAAGTTGTTTGCTTTTTTCCAATGCCCGAATTACACGTCCAATTTGTGCATCAAGGTCTTCTACCAGTGCAACATTACGCTGACGTTCATCACTAAGAGTAGGATAACGAGAGCGGACATCATTCAAAGAAACTGCAGGGGGTTGAATGGGAAAATGAGGAGCATTATAGGAGAGAAAAAGAAAAAAAGGTTTTGATTGTACGTTGCTTTGATGTATCCATTCAATTGCCCAGTTGGTAAACAATTCAGTTGCATGACCTTCAGGATCAATTTCCTGGTCATTGAGACGCATCCAGTTCACTCCTTGTCTTCGGTGGTGATAATAATCATCCATCATATCCCCTAAAAAACCTTTGAAATAGTCAAACCCTTTAACATTGGGCAGGTTCGGATTTTCCAGGCCAAGATGCCATTTGCCAATCATTCCAGTTTGGTATCCTGTCGTTTTGAGGTATGCTGGCAATAGTGCAACTGTGGGATCCAAAAAACCCCATGAATCTTGTGGCTGTTGCCTGATGACGCCAGGCACACCAACCATGTCAGGATACCTCCCAGACATCAAAGAAGCCCTGCTGGGAGAACAAACTGTGGAATTGGCATAAAAATGGTTCAAAATCATTCCAGCTTTTGCCATGGCATCAATGTTGGGCGTTCTTATCGCACCACCGGAAAACCCTACATCTCCCTTTCCAAGGTCATCTGTAAGGATCAGTAGAATATTCGGACGCTGAA
>JBILSG010000407.1:0-2512 GCA_044372235.1 Chitinophagaceae bacterium | reverse complement strand
ATCAACCCGCAAGAAAATACAGAATATGTGCTTACAGTAACCGGACAGGGTGGGTGCATCACCAAAGATGCGATGACTGTTCTGGCGATCAACCGCATGCTGGCACCGAATACATTCACACCCAACGGAGATGGCATCAATGACAGTTGGGTGATCAAAAATGCCGAACAATATCCTGAATGTGTGGTGGAAATATATACGGCGAGCGGACAAAAAATATTCAGGTCAGTAGGATACGGACAGGCATGGGATGGCACTTACAGAGGCAACCCCCTTCCTGCGGGAACTTACTACTATACCATTGAACCCCGCAATGGCCGTAAACGATTTGCCGGTTATATAACACTACTGCGATGACAATGAAACGTTTGCTGTTTGTTGGATTATTGATTTGTATTACATCCTTACTTAAGGCGCAATCAGATACTGCATTCTGGTTTGCGGCGCCAGATCTGAATGGCAATATAGCCAGTGGACCCAATGCAGACAGACCCATATTTCTCAGGATCTCGGCATCAACGGCTGATGCAAACATCATCATCACCCAACCTGCCAACCCAAACTTTATACCCATCACCAGAACGATTGTTGCCAATACCTCCCAATCGATCGACCTTACAGCTTTTATTGATTTGATTGAACATGGTACTGTGAATGGCGTATTGTCTAATGGATTACTTATCAAGAGTTCAGCAGCTGTTTCTTGTTATTACGATATCGTTAATGGCCGGAACGGTGACATCTTTGCATTGAAAGGCAGGAATGCACTTGGAAAAAAATTCACTGTTCCTTTTCAGATGGAGTTCAACAACAGAACCAATGCCACCGAGGCCACTACCAATACCAACGACTTTGTTATAGTGGCCACAGAAGACAATACCCTCGTTACCATTCTCTCTAAAAATGACCTGGTTGGACATGCAGCCGGCAGCAGTCACCAGATTAATCTCAACCGTGGACAAACCTACATGTGTCGTGCAGCCACCAACCTTCCTTTTAACCGGCCCGGAGGCACTATTGTAACTGCAACCAAACCCATATCAATTTCAGTAAAAGAAGACTTGCTGCAGTATCCCGGGGCAGGTTGTGCTGATTCTGCAGGCGACCAGCTGATTTCAGATGAGCTGGCGGGCAATGAATTCATTGTGGTGAAAGGTAGGTTCAGCAATAATAACCCCGACTATTTCTACATCTTTGCCACCGAAAACGGCACCAGCGTTCGCATCAATGGCGCTATTGTTGCCAATATCAACGCGGGACAGTTCTATCCCTGGAGGCTGACCGATGAATCTTGTTTCGTTGAATCAAGCCTGCCTGTACAACTCTACCACATCTCTGGTTTCGGTTGTGAGGTAGGAGCTGCAGTGATCCCCAGCATCAAATGCACTGGATCCAGCCGGGTGAATGTTACAAGGGCTTCGGGCACTGAAGAGTTTTACCTGAATGTGTTGGCCCCTAAAGAAATTATCAATGACTTTCTCGTTAACAACAATGCTACTGAATTGCCCGCATCACTTTTTATTCCAGTGGTAGGCAATCCGCAATGGATGCAGGCCAGAACCAGTATCAGTAGCACATTTGCAGGCACCGGAGCCAACATCACCATCACCAACAGCGCCGGAAAATTCCATGCGGGCATCCTCCAGGGGGGAACCAGCAGTACAACCCGCTACGGCTATTTTTCAGACTTCAGTGTGAATGCTGTTCAACTCACAGACCCCGCAGATCCGCTGTCTGATTTCAATGGTAGCAGGATTGTCTGCAACAACGGTAACCTGAAAATCAAGGCAGTCAACAGGGAGGCCAGCACATTTACCTGGACCGGCCCCAACGGTTTCACCAGCTCGGGCAGTGAATTGGCGATCAGTCCCTTCCGCCTGGCAGACACCGGTAAATACACCGTATCCACCTCAGGTACTGGTTGTGGCAATGCCCTGGATTCCATCAGGTTATTAATTGATAAACCCACTGCTGCATTTGACTTCACCACCAATGGTTGCAGTGAAGACCCCATAACCTTCACCACCCCTGCAAATGCCGGCGTCAGATGGGTATGGGATTTTGGCAACGGACAAACACAAGACAATACCACACCATTGGTTTCTCCACTGTCCATCAACCTGGCTGGAGAAATCCCCGTCAAACTGAAAGTGGCATCCCCAAGGGGTTGTTTTTCAGACGATACGGTTCGTCTATTGAATTTATCCACTACACCCAAAGCCATCTACAGTGCTTCAGCCGTCACCTGCGTCAATGACCTGATCAGCTTCACCGATGCATCAACAATTGAAACTGGTACCATCAAAAAATGGCGATGGAACCTCGATGACGGACAGGGTTTTGCTGAACAAATAACCAATGCAGAACAAACAAAACAGTATGATGCATATGGAGATAAAAATGTACGCCTGGTGGTGGAATCGGAAACGGGTTGCATCAGTGACACTTTCAAATTGGCCAACTTCACGGTACATCCCATTCCTGTGGCAGGCTTCATCAATCCGGAAGTGTG
>JBILSG010000406.1:0-2516 GCA_044372235.1 Chitinophagaceae bacterium | reverse complement strand
TGGGGAACACAGACCAGTTTGGGTATCGGCTTCGGAACCTATACTTATGGCACAAAGGAATCCAATATCACCCTGGGAGCCGGGCTGGGTTGGGTAAGAGATGGAGATGCTGTAGATTACACACCAACAGGAGAAATGATTGGTCCATTCGCTGAAACCAACAGCACAGGTATTTTTACATTGGCGGGTAACAAAAGGTTATCCAGAAACCTGAGTATCATGGGTGAGTTCTGGTATGTTCCGGAAGGTGGATTCTTTTTCGGCGGTCCTTGTTTTCGTTTATACAACAACAGGAAATCAACATTTGACCTGGGTATCTGGACAATAGGTGGTATCTCAGACGTAAGCCTACCGGTATTCCCCGTATTCAGCTATACCTTTAAGTTTGAAAAGTAAAGAGATTACTTTACCACATTCATCTTGATGCGAAGCGAAGAAGTTTTGGAAAAATCAGAAGCAAATATCACTTCTTTTCTTTCACTTGCGGTGCTGATAATGATCAGTCCGGTATTGGGTGGCATAGTACCCAAACTGTTGGCAAAAAATTGGAGGTCGTATGTACTGAACATTTTACCATCCAGATCAAACTGCAAAGGCTTATCAGATAAAATTTTGTTTCGGAAAAGTACACCCTTATTCACATACAAGGTAATCTCATCACCGTCCACAACACCATTATCGTATATTTCAACATGTACACTGTCTTCCAGGAATTCAAGTGTGTTGATGATAAAAATATCCCTGTCTTTTTTCACCACTATAGTGTCATCAATTACCACGTTAACGGACTCCCCATCAACCTGATAAATGGTATCAACAAGTGCCCTACGCGAAACTACCGCAGCAGCCTGTTCAGCTGCAGGTGTTAGCGGTGATGAAACTGCGCTAGAATTTATTGTGATTGGGAGCGGATTAGCCACCAGAGCAATATCCTTACCCGCAACTTTCAGTTTGAGCTGAACTGTCCCTGTTCCACAATCTGTGGTAGAGGATTTGCTGGTAGACGTAAAAGTTCCGGCAAGCGTTTCTTCTTTTTGCTTCAGCGAAAACTGCAAAAGGCAGATGCTTTCAGCTGAAGGAAAATTGGTTTTGAGAATGGATTTCTGTGTTAGTAAAATCACCCCGTTTTTGAGTACCCCCTCAAAAGAAGTCTGACAATACATGTTCTTGCTTCTGCTGATAGAAATACCTGAATAGGTTCCATTTCCAGCCTCTTTGAAGGAAAGAGATATTTCATAAAAACTTCCCGCTTCAAGAATCCTGCCTTCCCATACATCATTCGGAGCAGGCTGCGCGAGAGCTGATGCTGATCCTGCAAACAGAATGAAGAAAAAGTTAATCCCGGTTTGCCTGATCCAAAATCTGATATGTTTGAGTAAGCTGATCATTATTAGACATTCAAATATATACAGCAGTTTTACGCAATGCAAGTAAATCCACCTGATATATTATCAGAAATTGAATTAAGGCATAAGTTAGGAGGCTTTCATTAGACTTTTTTCAGTTGAGCATGCAATCAACCGTTCAGCTTGATCTTCAAAACAGAGCTCTTGGAGAAGTCCGAAGAAAAATCCAATTCCTTTCTTATGGAACCTGCAGTGATGATGATCAGACCTGTATTGGGGGGCATTGAACCAAGACTGTTGGCATGAAACCGGATTTCAAATTCCGAAACATCCGTTTTGTTCAATTCCAGAATCAAGGGCTTTTCACCAAGTATAGCCCTATTGAACTTGATTTCCCCGTTGACATAAAGTGAAATTTCATCCCCATCCACAATGCCATTATCGTATACTGCTATACGTGCACTTTTCTCATTGAATTCCAGGGTGTTTATCAATTTGATTTCCCGAGGCGGCAACCTGACCTGTGCATCATCAATTACCACATCAATCCTATTGCCTTCATCATCCAAAAAAACAGAATCCAACAAGATTTTTGATCCTGTCATCATTTCCCTAGCCAGAGATTGAATAGTATCCTGGGAGTTTTCAACCCGGGCAGTTTGCTTCCCCACCAGTTTCAAGATTGCCCTTCCACTTCCGCATGGCCTGGCGGGCGAAAGGGTACTCGAAGTGAAGGTACCTGTCATCTGATTTTTTTTTATCTCCATCCTCATCGCCAGCAAGCAGATGTTATTCATAGAAGGAAAATTGGTTTTAGTCACACCATCTTCATGCAAAAAAAGCACACTGTCTTTGAAAATGCCTGAGAACGCCGTTTCGCAAAAAAAAGATGCATTGGTGCTCGTGGCTAATCCCCTGATAACACCACTTTCCATGGAAGTGAACTTCATGCTGAATGCATAGGCTCCACCGGTTTCCATTATCTTCCCTTCCCACAATTGACCATTTTCAGATTGTGAAAAGATTTGTCCGGATACGAAAAGCAACATGGGAAGATGCAAGAAACGAACCCAGCATGACCGGCAAAAATCATATTTGAATCGGGGACGAATCAAGACAGCAACCTTTTTGAGGTGAGAAAATCCACTGGCAGTTGGGTTGAGCCCTGCT
>JBILSG010000405.1:0-2519 GCA_044372235.1 Chitinophagaceae bacterium | reverse complement strand
TCCTGTAAATATTACAGATTCTTCAAAAAGAGAATGACCTTTAAATAAAAGTCATTCTCTTTAATATACTGAATTTTGATGATATTTCCTATTGTAAGTTCAAGTAATAAGTGCAATTTTTTCAAGTAGCACTTGGTTAGGGGTTTTATAATTAAATTTTCTTACTGGCCTGTTGTTTAATAACCGTTCTACACGCTTTACCTGTTCACTGGTTACAATACTAAGGTCAGTCTTTTTAGGGAAAAATCTTCTGAGTTGTCCGATTCTATTTTCAACAGTCCCTTTATCCTGACTGGTATATGGCCTGGTAAAATAGGTTTTAACATTCAAAGCGTTGGCAACATTCTTATGATCAGCAAACCCTTTGTCATTATCAAACGTAATAGTATGTGTGGGATACTTAACCTTGTTAAGCTTATTAATAATTGCTTTACTGACAACTGCACTATGTCTGTTTCTGAGCATATGAAGGCTGGTATGCAGTGTCGCCCTGTCAGTCATAACCAATAAGGCTCCTTTATGGTTCTTACCCATCATAAAATCAACTTCAATATCTCCAGGGCGGATTCTTTTCTGAACAATCTTGGGGCGTTTTTCAATGGGAACTCGACCATGAATAATACCCCTAGTATCCTTTCTGGCACCACGCTTTCTTCTGCGTCTGCCATGTTTCAGAAGGTTATGGATTTTCTTATAAGGCTTGTCAGCAGCTTTGTTCCCATGTTTACTCTGCCATATCCATTGATACAAAGATTCTATGCTCATAGGGCACTTACCGGTTTTGTTACCTTCAACGCTAATGAGTTCCGGACTCCACTTTTCATTGGTAAGCCATTCAACAGCTTGCTCCTTCATGGGCTTGGTAAATTTAACCAGCTTCTCTTTATACCGATGCCGCTGATCTGTTTTACGCTGGGCATTCTCAGCAACATAATGACCAGATGTTCGGCCTCTTTTGGCAATATTGCGGTTCAATTCTCTACTAATTGTAGAAGGATGAACACCAATTTCCAGGGCAATTATTTTTTGTTTCATTCCCGCCTTGAGGAAAGCCTGAATCTGATGTAAGGTTCCCCAAATTTAAACCATTTGGATTTAGAGATTATTTTCTAACTTAAATGGTTTAAACATGAAAAAGAAGAATTTTTCAGAGGCACAGATTGTGTCGATTTTGAAGACACAGGAAACTGGCAGGACAGTCAGGGACATTTGTCGCGAACATGGTATCAGTGACGCCACCTTTTACAATTGGAAGGCAAAATATGGCGGAATGGAAGTGAGCGATGTGGTTCGGATGAAAGATCTCCAAGATGAAAATGCAAGGTTAAAACGAATTGTTGCGAATCTGACCTTGGAAATTGATGCTGTAAAAACGGTACTTGAAAAAAAGTACGGAGGCCTGACGATAAACGAGAAGCGGTAGAACTTTTGGTTCAGGAGAAGTTGAGTGTTCGTCAGGCCTGTAGACTGATCTCTTTGCCCAGATCTGCGATAACCTATAAAAAGGTTTACAGGGATGATAGTTCTTTGATTAAAGCCTTGAACGAGCTGGTAGAAAAGCATCCGTCAATTGGTTTTTGGAAGTGTTTTTACCGGCTTCGGAGAAAAGGATTGGATTGTAATCATAAACGGTTGTACCGTGTTTACACCATGTTGAAACTCAACATAAGAAGAAAGCCAAAACGAAGAATCCCCGAGCGGGTAAAGGAACCTCTTTTGATTCCTGATGGAATGAATAAAAGCTGGAGTATGGATTTTATGTCAGACAGTTTGGTTGATGGCAGAAGGTTCAGGCTACTTAATGTCATGGATGATTATAACCGTGAATCCCTTGCCATTGAGGTGGATACTTCGTTACCAACCTTAAGGGTTATCAGAGTGTTGGAGAGGCTTGTTGCGCATAGAGGAAAGCCTGAATCAATACGTATGGATAATGGACCTGAGTTTATCAGTGAAAAATTAAAAGTATGGTGCGAAGAAAGATGTATTCGTTTGTTGTTCATCCAGCCAGGAAAACCGGTACAAAATGCTTTTATCGAAAGAAAAAATGGATCAATGAGAAAAGAATTGCTTGACGCTTATCTGTTTTTTACAGTCGATGAAGTAAGAATGCTTGCCGAAGAGTGGCGATTGGATTATAACCATGAGAGACCACATGCAGCACTCGGTTTTGTACCCCCGGCAGAATATATTTAATCCGTTTCCCTAGAATTACTAAAAACCCCTAAAAACTCTAATCTCAAATGGTCCAAAAATAAGGGGAGCTTACATAGTTACAGAAGATCATAACAGGGATGTCCATAAACTTAATTCTCTAAACGTTATACCTGATGGAAAGTAAAATACCAACTACCGACATAGCGGTTTTCAGTTTCATAAAAGACTCTCAACTCAACTCGATTGATAACTGTAAAGAGGAATACACCTATGTTTACCAAATACTCTCTAGACTGATTGAGGAACATAATAGTGCAGCAAGTAAAATTGGCATAGGTGGGTATCTTGAAGATGTTTCTGCT